>JADLDX010000519.1 GCA_020846515.1 Pirellulaceae bacterium | reverse complement strand
TGAGCATCTCGCGGTGCCAGGCCAAGCCAACGACGCGACCACCATTTTGGAAACGCGACGCAATCACGACGTCATGACCTTCGCGAATCATTGGCACCATACGCGAAATCAATTGCGGCGGATGTGTATTGTCGGCATCCATAGCCACCACAATATCCTCGTCATCCAGCCCCTCAATACCCCTAGTCAAACAAGTGGTGATGGCCGCACCCAGCCCTTGGTTGCCGTTGTGGCAAACCAAGCGAACAGGGTAGAGCGTCTGCAGCTCGCGGGTGACTTCGATCGTATCGTCGCTGCTGCCATCGTTGACGACCAGAATGTCAAAATCCCAAAAACTCTCCGATAGCGTTTCAACGATGCGCGGTATCAATCTCACCAACGCTTCCGCTTCATTGAAGGCGGGCAAGACCACTCGGACATGCGTCGTGCGTTTCAGCGGTTGCGACTGACTGCGATCCTCGAGCAACCGCAACACATCGCCGTGCTCATGACTCTCTAGAATTGGCTCAATCATGTTTCAGTTACTCAAGATGTCGTATAGTAGATTCGGGTGGCCCGAACCAGATTATTCATGATGTACAAGAGTATGATAATCAGGTCGTCTTTTCACCACACATCCTCCATGTAGGTAAAATTGGCAAACTTTCCTAGTTACTTGGGCTAGGGCGGCGAGAAACCGACAATCCGCAAATCCCAACCCTGTGCGGTAACGTACAAATAGAGGCGAGAGGCCGTCGCTGACAGAATCTGTGGTGTTTCCGCGGGGCGAGCTTCCTAAGCCGCCATTTGGGTGGAAACATCCGGTACAACCGGCTGTTATACATTGGTAAGCTGTGCAGCTAATATATGAACAACTTCCAGCGAAACAACTTAACCGTTTTTTCAATTTTCAAAGGGCTCGAACGAATGCGATCGCACCTGAATATGATCGGCACCGGGCTGGCTGCACTGGCCAGTCTGGTCTGCCTGGCCGGAGCTGCCCCTACGGCCAGCGCCCAAGATTTTCCGCCGTTCGATAAAGTGATCGACGGCTTCACCAAGATCGAACCGCCCCGCGACGAAGCGCGTTCGATGTACGACGTCTACGTTCGACAAAAAGATAGCCAGTTGCTCCTGGAGCTGCCTAAGAACTACGCCGACAAGAAGTATTTCATCGGACTGACCGTGGCCAGCGGCCAGATCTTCGCTGGGCTTCAAGCCGGTGACTTCTATGTGCAGTGGCGGCAATACAACAATCGCCTGGCCCTGATCGCCCCGAACCTCGAGATCCGAGCCGTCACCGGCGATCGGGAATCGAAAGATTCGGTGGATCGATTGTTCACCGGCTCGGTCCTGCTGGACCTGCCCATCATCACCATGTCCCCACGCGGTGGACCAGTCATCGATGGCGACGCGCTGCTGGTAGGCAATGCCAGTGTGTTCTTCGGCGCATCGGGGCGATCGCAGAATCCCAGTCTGGCCAAGTTAGTCAAGTCGAAGGTATTCCCACAGAACATCGAATTGGCCTTTGAGATGCCCAATACTCGCGGCCAACTGCAGCAACTGTGGTACTCGATCAGCGAAATTCCTGCCAGCTCTGGCTACACGCCACGCATCGCCGATCAACGCATTGGCTATTTCACCACGTCCTACTCGGACTACAGCAAGTACAAAGCCGACGAAGTCGCCATCAATTTTATCAATCGCTGGCACCTTCAAAAGCGAGATCCATCGCTGAAGGTCAGCCCTCCAGTGGAACCGATCAAGTTCTACATCGAACACACGACACCAGTCCGCTATCGTCGCTGGGTCAAAAAAGGCGTCGAGTTTTGGAACGAAGCGTTCGAAAAGGTCGGGATATCTGACGCAATTGTCGTCGAATACCAAGACAAATCGACCCAAGCACACATGGACAAAGATCCTGAAGATGTGCGCTACAATTTCATTCGTTGGCTCAACAACAACGTCAGCACCGCCATCGGCCCCAGCCGCGTGCACCCCGAAACCGGACAGATCCTGGATGCCGATATTGTTTTGACCGACGGTTGGATTCGTTACTTCGATAAACAATTCGCCGACTTTATGCCTGTGCTGACCATGGAAGGCATGAGCCCAGAGACGCTAGCCTGGCTGGCCAGCCATCCCAACTGGGACCCGCGCGTGCGTTTCGCACAGCCCAGCCAACGCAATCACGTCGCAGCCACCATTCGCAGCCGACTGTCGCAACCGTACGCTGGCGAATTAAACCAACGCTGGCGCACACAAATGCTGGGCGATGATCCATTGGATGGATTGATCGGTCGCACCAGCCAGGTCAATGGCATGTGCATGGCCGCCGATGGTATGGCGCTGGACATGGCCACCATGCGACTGTACATGACGCTCACCGAAGCCGGTCTGATTGACGACGATAAGAAAGAAAAAGAAAAGGCTGATGCCCCTAAGGCCGACGCTCCTAAGGCTGATGGCGACAAGAAGGACGACAAGAAACCTGAAGACAAAAAGGAAGAACCTAAGAAGGAAGAGCCTAAGAAAGACGAACCTAAGAAGTCAGACGAGCCTATGCTCGATGGCATGCCTGAGCAATTCGTAGGTCCGCTCCTGGCTGACCTGGTGGCGCACGAAG
>JADLDX010000518.1 GCA_020846515.1 Pirellulaceae bacterium | reverse complement strand
TGGGGTGTGCTGCGAAATTGCACGCCACTGTTGCCGGCGTTACCTACCAGTTTGACGTCAAACGACAAGCTAAAGTTGGCGGCAGCCATATCGCTGATCAAGAACTCATTCTTCTTCAGACCTTGGCTACGACCAACAATCTCACCATTCTCCACCGACCACAGAGCTTCATTGCCTCGCCAGAACGTGAGGTCCTTGCCGTTGAACAAGTTCATGGCATTCTTGTCATCTGCCAACACTGGCACTTGAGCTGCAGTGCCCAGATAGGCCACTAGCGCTAAAACCTCGGCGGGCGAGAACTGCTTCAGTTGATCATCCGGCATCATCGACTGCGGACTCAACTTGCGGGTTTCGATTTCGCTTTTCGGTATCACTTCCAAGGCGGTTGCCGTCTGCAACTTCAATGCCTTGTCATCCTCACCTCGCACGATTCCGGTGATCACACGACCGTCGTTGGTCAAGACCACCGTCGGTTGATACTCCTTAGCCATAACGGCACTCGGATCAACAATGTTGCTCAGAACATAGTCGAGATTGGTCCGATTGGATCCGGTTAAATCCGGTCCCACATTGCCGCCGATGCCGAACAACGCATGACATTGTTGACAAGTGCGTGCGAACACGGCGCGACCATGGCCAAGATCGGGTCGAAGCTTCGATGTCGTGACCAGCTTCTTGTATTCCTCGATCAATTTTGCCTTGTCAGCGGCGGTTTCGCGCACGGTACCCCAAGTCTTACCTAACAACGCATTGACCTCACGATTGTTGAGATACTGGAGTTGACGAACCAAGTCGGCCGACAGATCACTACTGGCAATTTTCTTGCCCTCCACGGCCTGCAGCATGGCAATCGCCGAATCGGATCGTGCTGATAACGTTGCCAGAGCCGTTCTTTTCTCCGTGGGAGATAACTCGGCGTAGCGATTCAGAATGAGCGGAGTGCTTTCGGGTTCATTAACCTGGGCTAGTCCGGCCAGGGCCTGTTCCCTGAGAGCCGCATCGCCAAGCAACTGTCGCAGCACAGAACCTACTTGCGGGTCTTTCGCGGCCAAGAGGGCAGCCAGGCTTTCGCGCCGACTTTCCACGCCGCCCTGGCCATCAATCACTCGAGCTCTCACCTTCGCTAGTGCAGCTTCATCGCCAAACGTAACCCCCAGCGTTTCGGCTTGTAGCCTCACATTGGCATCTGGACTACCGGCTAGCTTATTCGCCAGGACGGACCAGTTGCGGGGCGGAGCCACGCGTCGCTGTCCGGTCAGCGACGTACGAATGGCCTCCAAAAATGACAACTGCAATCCGGTTTCCTCTGCCTTGCCTAAACCGTCTACTAAAACCGCTACCGCTTGTTCATCGGCACGTGATCCAACGCGGCGCAGCATGTAATCCCGAATGATAGGCATATGCTTGCCAGCCGAAATGCCAAAGGCCAGAGCTCGCGTGGGATCACTTTCCGCCAACGGTTCAGCGGCATACCAAATCATCAACGGCAAGTTGTGGTCACTGGCGTCGGTACCATGGGCCACCAGTCCAGAGAGTATGTCCCATCGGTCGGACGTAGGTAGACGGCCGGCTGCTGATGCCAAATATAAACGCACTACGGGCGACGCATCCTGCTTGGCTAAGTCGATCAATTGCTTGACCAACTGGGGACCAGCCAGCGATGAATCACTCGATTGATCTAGACTGAGCTGAATGGCCCAGCCGCGTACGTAGGCGCTCTGGTCGTTCAATAGTCGATCACGCGTAGCGACATTCAGTTTGCCCACACAGGCCAACGCCCAGGCCGCGCGCAGTCGTCGAGTATCCTCTGGGTGGCTGAGCGCCACTTTGGTCAACTGTTCAATCGCACTGGCAGCGATTGGTCCTCTGGCGGCTCTTTCTTGCAAGGCTCGACGACTATGTCGAACATACCAATCATTGGTATGTGTCACATAACCGGCCAACTGTTCGTCACTGAGTCGGCTCAGATCAACTTTTGCACTCTGGTTGGCACCATAAACAATTTTGTAAATGCGTCCGTTGCTGCGATCGTGCCGAGCTGCCTCAGTTAAGTGGCAGGCTTGCATGTCATACCAGTCAATCATCCAGCATTGACCATCCGGTCCGTAACGCAAGTTGAGGATCTGCGAAGCCTGATCGCCAGTCAATAGAAAGTCAGGTCCGTGAGTGCCAACGTAACCTGACCCCTTTACTTTGGGAACATCCATATTCAATCGCTGGCCATGAATATTGTTCATGAACAGTTTGTCGCGATACTCGGCGGGCCAGGCATCGCCCAAGTAGATCATTGCGCCGGCGTGAGCATGGCCACCGCCAGCGGCATCGGAGCGTCCGTTACCAGTATGGGGCTTGGCACCTAAGTAATGAAAATGATCCGCAATCGTCTTTATGTCGTTGTAGGTGTAAGGATTGAAGTGGTTGCCAGCCTGCCGTTCGTAACGTCCGCCTTGGATGATGTGATAGAGGTGCGGAATAACGCAAGCCGTCAAGAATGCCTGACCATGGTCGTTAAAGTCGACGCCCCATGGATTGCTGGTACCATGGGCGAACACTTCGAAAAGATGACGTGTCGGATGATAACGCCATATACCTGCGTTGATCGCCGTTCGCTGATCATCAGGTGAGCCTGGTTTGCCAACTCGCGAATGCGTAAACACGCCATGACATCCATACAACCAACCATCTGGTCCCCAGATGAAGGTATTCAAAGTCTCATGCGTGTCTTGGTACCCCCAACCATCAAGCAAGATTTGGGGCTCACCATCAGCCACGTCATCGCCATTGGCGTCAGCCAGGAACATCAGATACGGCGCAGCCCCGACCCAGACGCCTCCGAAACCAACTTCCATGCCGCTGATCAGGTTTAGTCCTTCCGCGAATACCTTGCGGTTCTCCAGAGTGCCATCACCATCGACATCTTCAAAAATCAAAATGCGATCGCGACCTTGCTCACCTGCCGCCCGGCGTGGATATTCATAAGCCTCAGCGATCCACACTCGGCCACGATCATCCAAGGCCATAGCGATCGGTTGTTTAACATCCGGCTCGGCCGCGGCGGGAATGACTCGAAAGCCAGCGGGCACTTTCATGCTCTGCGCGGCCGGCCTGCGGCCTGCCCTTTAAAGGGATACTCATCTGCCACCAAGGGATTGTCGCTCTGTGATACTGGTCCAGGGCGCTGAGCGTGCAAACGAAAGTCATCGAAGTTGATGTGGCCCCAACCGCCACTGGCATTGTCGACCAACCGAATAAACAGATCCCGCCCCATATGTGCCTTGAGATCCAAAACCACCAGCCGCATTGTCTCCGAATTACGGCCCGAGAATTTCGCGATGACTCGATCGCTTTCTTTATCGACCAGTTCGACACGTGTTTCAGCGTTTTCACCGCCACCGAGCAAGAATGATGCGTAGGGTAACTCCAATTTGAAAGCGGCCGAGGTCAGCGTACCCTTGGGCTTATCGTTACCCACCTCGAATGTGCCGATCCAAAATTTGCCTTGATGGGCACTCCGCATATCGCTGCGACGTCTTACAACGGTATCACCGGCGATCGGTTGTCCTGTAAAGGCATCACCGCTGGCCGTCCAATCGGCCAACGTGCCGGCTTCGAAATCAAGATTAAGCGAAGTGCCATCTGTCTTCTTGGGTAGCTCGCCGACAGTTATGCCCAGTTGCACAGCATCCACACCGACCATATACGCTTGCTTGGCCGCGGCATTGGCACCGGCGATCTCGAACGTCAAACGGTGATTGCCGGCCGACAATTCTTGCTGTCCCAGGTTGATCAAACCGGTGGTGATGACTTCGGGTGCGTTGTACAAGTCGATGGGTTGGCCCAGTTTTTTGTCGTTTAGCCAAAGCTGCACGATTCCGTAATCGCGAGCTTTGGTGAGCGAGACCAGCAGATCAAACTTGCCAGCTTTCTCGACAGGTAGCTCCAGGACCAGTTTGTCACCTGGCTTGCCACCGGTCCACCAGAGCTGGCTATCGTTGCTCCAACGGTCCGCCGCAAAACCACCCATGCCTTGGGCAGAAGCGGAACCTGAACTAGCCGAGAGTACCTTTAGCTTCTCACCCTCAAGCACCACACCGGCGCGCCGATCAGCCAGCGGTTTCTTCTTCTCCTCTGCCAAGGCTTGTTCTGCCAACTCTTCCTTGGTCGGTTTGTAGACAACCGGTTGTGCCTTCTGCCAGGTGGCTTGATCCACGCTCCGGCGGTTTTGCGTGATCACGCTACAGCCCTTCATACCACCGACGACAATATCGGGTAACTGGTCTCGATTCAGATCGAAGACACCCAGTTGGCGACCGATACCTGTGTCATCGGCTGCGCGATAAGGCACCCAGTCAACGCCATCCTTCGCGCGCACCAGTTTGAACCACACGACCACCGCGCCGGCATCCCAGCCCGGGCTTTGCTTGTGATGCGAATAATATGTCTTACCCGTGACAATATCCTTCAGCCCATCACCATCCATATCGACCAGGTTGACGGAGTGTAGTTCGCTGACGACTAAACCATATTTATTGTGCAGCGGCTTGCTGCCCATAATGTCATGCCGTTGGAACTGAATCTGGTCGCCTTGGCGAGTCTGCTCGTACCAGGCCAGTCCAAAATCATGAGCAGCCAGGCTGGTGATGACATCTTGGTCGCCGTCACCATCAACATCGTAAGCGTACATTTCGGCGCCGCCATAGGCTGGGCTAAACGATGCTTCATGAGCCACCCAACGACCGCCGGCAGCGTCTAGATTAGCCGGTTGTTCGAACCAACCTTTAGCGTGAATGATATCCATGCGCCCATCGCCGTTGATGTCGCCCACACCCAGACCGTGACCGAACTTTTTGTCGGCTACTTGCTCTGATATAGCTTGGAACTTCCAAGGTTTTAGGCCAGCGGTCGAGTCAATCGTTGCGTAGCCAAAAAAGCCATCTCGTGTACAAACCAATTCTGGAGTTTCGTCGCCCACGATATTGACCAGTTGGGGAGATTCGTTTGAAACCCAATCGAAGACTTGGTGTTTTGTCCAATGTTTGTCAGAGGCCGATTTACCAGGGTTCTGATACACGTAGGCGGGTGTGCCGGGGAAACCGACGACAAAGACATCCTGTTGACCGTCTTTATCGAAGTCATGAACCCAGGCAAAAAAATGATCGGCGTAACGCTCCCGATTTTGTGGTTTAGGAGCATAGATTTCATGCTTCTCAGTGAAGCCCGGTCCCGCATACCAATAGGGACCATACACGACATCCATATGTCCGTCGTTATTCAGATCGCCCGCCCCAGCCCCCTCTGAGAAATACTCGTCGCACAACGTTTGAGTTTGAAAACGGACCAGGTCCGGCTCAGCGGCCCGAGCATTCTGGTAAGAAAGTGCTAAGGACACGAACAGGCATCCAAGAGTAGCAAGACGCATGATCAATCTCTGAAAAGGAATTGTTGGGGGAAGCGAGGTTGAGCGCATTATAGTCGTTTTTATATGCGTCTGAACTATGGACTAACCCTCCCACAGGGGAGGGTCGAAAAAACAGGCGCTACTGCAGCCTGTTTTTTTCGGGGAGGGTGCATGCGCCGCACAGGCGAGTCCGCA
>JADLDX010000517.1 GCA_020846515.1 Pirellulaceae bacterium | reverse complement strand
CTGCTGCGTAGCAGCGGGAGGGTCAACTGGCGGCAGCTCAGTCGGGGAGGGGGCCTCTAACGACTAACCCAAGCTCGAATCTCGTAGCTGCGGACTCGCCTGTGCGGCGCACGCACCCTCCCCGAAAATCTACGCTGAACGCGTGATTTTCGACCCTCCCTAAGCTGCGCTTGGGAGGGTTAGTTGAACTAACCCTCCTGCTGCGTAGCAGCGGGAGGGTCGACTGGCGGCAGCTCAGTCGGGGAGGGGGCCTCTAACGACTAACCCAAGCTCGAATCTCGTAGCTGCGAGCTCGCCTGCGCGGCGCACGCACCCTCCCCGAAAATCTACGCTGAAGGCGTGATTTTCGACCCTCCCTAAGCTGCGATTGGGAGGGTTAGTTCTGTAGGCGAATCGCTCCGCGACTCGCCAAAAATCCCCGTCACGGAGTGCCGGGGCTACGTGAATCCCCGTCACTACGTGCCGAAACTACGCGTGGCTCAGTCTGACCAGTGATCAACCGCGCGGCCCGGTCGCGGGTGAAAAACGTCCAGCCCCATTGGACGAGAACCAACAACCGATTACGAAACTGAGTGATCTCCAGGATGTGGATCACCAACCACATGGCCCAGGCTAACAGGCCAAAGAATCGGCGTTTGCCAATCTGGGCGACTGCGCGGTAGCGGCCGATGACGGCCATCGAACCACGATCGCGATATTGAAACTGTTGGGTGCTGCGACCCGCCAGGTGTGCTTCGATACGCTGGGCGCAGTACTGGCCTTGCTGCATGGCGACCGGAGCCAAGCCCGGCAAAGGCTTGCCTTCGTTTGAACAACTGGCCATGTCGCCGATGACCATAACTTCCGCATGACCAGCGATCGTCAAGTCGGATCCTACCGGAATTCGACCGGCGCGATCGGTTGTCAGCCCACAGGCGTTGGCCAGCTTGGCTGCCAACGGGGACGCCTTCACGCCGGCCGCCCAGACAACTGTCTCCGTTTCCAGCGTCGCGCGCTGACCGGCCGATTCCAACACGACATGATGGTCTTGAATATCGACGACCTTGGTCAGCGTGCGCACCTCAACATGCAACTTGTACAACGCATCCAGCGACCGAGCGGGCAAGTCACCGCCATACATATCCAGCGGATATTGACTGGCCTCGACCAAGACGATGCGTGCCTCCGATGAGCGGATGTTGCGAAAGTCATGGCGCAGCGTGTAATGGGCGATATCAGAAAGCGCGCCGGCCATCTCGACACCGGTTGGACCGCCACCCACGATCACAAATGTCAACCAGGCTCGCCGGCGATTCGGGTCCAACTCTTGCTCCGCCGCTTCGAAAGCAAACAGGATGCGTTTGCGAATCTCTGTTGCGTCTTCAATGGTCTTGAGACCGGGTGCATATTGCGCCCACTCATCACGACCAAAGTAGCCGTGCGTGGCACCGCCGGCCACAATCAGCCAATCGTAAGAGATCGGGTCGCCCTCGCGCACCAGCACCTTGCGGCCGACTAAATCGAAGTCGACCACTTCGTTCATCAAGACCTGGCAGTTCCGCTGATGACGCAAAATGCCGCGCAGCGGTGAGGCGATATTAGCCGGGGAGAGTACACCGGTGGCCACCTGATACAACAGCGGCTGGAACAAATGGTAATTGCGACGGTCGAGCAAAGTCACTTGCACTGGAACGGGTCGCAATCGTTTGGCTGCCGCCAGCCCGCCGAAACCGCCACCTACGATAACCACGCGTCGCTGAGTTGACATGGGATGTTTGCTTTCTATGCACACCAACGAAATATCGAGTCGCGGAGCGATTCGTCTACATTTCGTTTACTTCATCACAGAACGCACTTGGTCGCCTTCGTAAAATTGCACCTCACCGGACACTTCCACGCTTTGTCCCGGAGCGCAGTCGGGGAAGATGGGGTCCGAATGTATGCAAGGCACAGGAGCATTCTGCCATACTCGCTGATTGGGCGTCCAATGGGTCACCAACCATCTGGAGGACTCACTACCGCGCACAGCCACATACGGTGGTTGCACGATCGATTCCAGTGGCTCTTGGTCATTAAAGCCGATCAGGCTACCCAGCATCATACAGACTTGCACTCGCAGGCCAGTTAACTTCTCGCGTGTGCCGTTGGATAAAACGATACGCATCGTGGCACCAACCGCCGTCTGGCGAACAGTTGATTCGAAAGTGATTCCATTTGGCAATCGTCGCTCGATCGTTAATGCCTGGTCGTTCATCTGCCATTCCAGCTTTTCCAGTTGCCGATTCTCTTTATCCCAAATTGTAGGCACATGCGAATGCGCTAAGTAGATTAAGCCCAGATTGGAAAAGATCGCTTCGGGAACATCGACGACTACATAGCCGCTATCGCCATGTTTGTCCCAGGGCGGAAAAATGCTGATCTTGCTCTCACGTTGAGGATCAATGGCTCCGTCCAAGAAGCCTCGACGTGGATGGCGTCCGCCCGGATAGGGATAAAGGCGCAGTCCGGTACCGGTTGATTGCTCACTACTGGGCGTTTTCTGCAGTGTGTCCAGAGGCAAGCCGGTAGCGTGGTGCATTTCATCGATCGTCAGCCGATGTTCAGCGAAGATGGTTTGCCACTTAGCCAATTCGTCTGGGCTGCGAGCGGGTCGCGCGTTGCGCGTGACTTCGGCCGAATCATCGTAGGTGCTCAGCCGCTCGTAGAACTCGAGTCCGCGTTGGTACTCGGCGCGCGCTGGTTCACTAACGATGTCGCCGGAACGTTGAATCTCAGCCTGCATGCGCTCGACAAGATACGCTTTCTCTTGACGCGTAGGCAGCACTGGTTGCTGATCGACTTCGACATACCACGGCGCGGTGTGCGCGAAACGGACTTGCCCGTCTGGATGACGTTGATAACAGCGTACGGCCAGCCAACCGGAACGCTTGGGCGTCACAGTCGCGTTTAACTTGGTGCGATACACGACTTGGGCAGTGGATGCAGAGGACTGTCCAGGCAAAGCCGCTTGGATGTTTTGAGCGTTAAGCAAAACTTCGGGTCGGCCGTTGACCAGTACCTCGCCATAGAGCAGCGGGTGTAAAGAGCTGGACTCGATGGACAATGCGATGGGTTGCGGATGTGCT
>JADLDX010000516.1 GCA_020846515.1 Pirellulaceae bacterium | reverse complement strand
GAAACTTGCCGCCTGAGACGACCGGTTGCACACAAGTTGGACAACGTTGCTGACCGTGTCGTTCCAGCGTCGGCTCTTCAAAATATAGCGGCAAGTGGCAGATATTGGCCGCTTGCCAGCGGTAGGTTAAACCTTCGAAAGCTCGGTCCAGACCACCGGGTAAAGGCAGCGTCGCGACAGCTTGTTTAGCGGCTTGATCTTCCGGGACGATCTTGGTGCCAATATCTGCAACCGAGATATCAGCCGCTCCAATCGGCGCCCGAACACTTTCCATTACGATCGGGTTCAAACGCCCGGTTTCAGATGTGGGAGGAGTCCCGCCACCGATGGCCGTCTTCACTTCGTCGTCTTTGCCAGTGCCGTCCTTGACGCCGCCGTTGCTTGGGATCTCGGGTGCCTGAATGGTCGGTGCCTGATTTGCAGGTGCCTGGGGGCGCAAGGCGACAATTACTGTCGACTCGGAACTTGGGAGCAAGCGGTTGTCGAACTGAGCCGGTGCCCATGAGCCGCCAGCCCATGTGATGCTAGCAATTAGTGCGGCGGAAGTACGCTTCAAATTTCGAACTGCCATGGGTCCAACCTTTCACACTTGCCATCGATCCTGTCACTCAGGCCTTGATTTCAGCCTTACACCTGAGACCAATTGCTCAGGTGCAATTCCGCATCCATGCCAAAGGTATTCATCGGAAGTTCCACAAAATCGTATTCATCGATATATGCGTGCGCCGCACAGTTCCGCTGGTCGGAATAACCGCCACACGCTTGAACAGAAAATTTTGCCGAATTTTGCATAACTGCTCTGGCGACCAAACGACGAAAACGAGTATTCCATGAAATGTTTTGGCTCGTACGCAAAGCCGGACACCTAAGACGCCACCATCCCTGACAATATTGCGTGAGCCATCGCGAGCGGCGGGCATACATCGTGTCCGCTGATGGTTCACCTGTTGAAGGAGGCCAGGGATGGTATCCGTTACCTTGCTCTTACCGCTGCTATTGTGCGCATCGGGCGGCATTGGCGGCGATCAAGCCGTCCGCGAGGCAGTCGACCTGATTGAACTGAATCACTTTTATGATGACCTGGGACGTCACACGTACGACCAGGTCATTTTTTATGAATGGTCCGTAGAATACTCGCGGTACCATGTCATCGCCTGGTGCCTGGTCGAAGATGATCAGTCGCGTTTGCCTGTGTTGTTACCGGGCGGTCGTCAGGTGCAAGTTCGCTGGTATGATCGCGATGTGAAACGGTATCGCGATGTGCGATCGCCTTTGTTCCGAGAGACGTGGACTCAGACCGACCCGGAGCGCGAAAACAAAAAACTGCTGGAAGAAAAGTATCGCAGCAGCCTACTAAAAGTACCTCAGCTCGTTCGGTAATCGTAGACGAATTGCTCCGCAACTCGTCAAACCCTAAACAATCTCTAAACAAACTCTGATGCAACCTTCACCAAAGGCTCGGAGGTAAACACAATACCGTTCAATTTTCCGTCTACTTAAAGCGGAATCGGCGCGAGCCGTCCGGTTCTACTTAAAGCGGCATCGGCGTGAGCCGTCCGTTTCCGCCTGGCTTTTCTCGGAGAAACACCGGGCAGCTTGCGCTGCTCCGCTTAAATGTGAACGGTATTGGAGGTAACACCTGATAGTTGACTACTTCAACAGCTTGGCAGACTTTAGATACTGCTCCCAGTCGGCGGAGGTCAGATCGTGTTTGCCAGATCGCAAGTGATAGCTGACTTGTCCGATCGATGCACCATCAGGGCCTGGGAATTCTTTCATGGTCAAGCCACCAGTGCCTAACTGCTCAAACACAGGGCTGGCGGCCAGCGTAGCCAGATATTCACCGCGTGGATCAGCCCATAGGTCTTCTGTAGCGCTGGCGACGTGCAAGAGCCGGGGGGCGATCAGTGCTAACAGATGATGTTGATCAAAGGGCATCTGCTGTTCGTTTTCGTTGTACTGACGAAAGTTTCGACAGAACCAATGAGGGAACGACGTATTGATGCGACCGACGGTCTCACCAAAGATGCGGCGGTTCAAGGCTGCGCCGCCACAGCCAGAGTCATTGGAAATAGCGCCGGCAAAACGCGTATCCGTGGCACCCGCCCACAGGGATGTCTTGCCCAATCGAGAGTGGCCAAACACGATCACCCGCTGACCATCGACTTCAGGTTGCTCTAGCAGCACATCCAACAATCGAGACAGTCCCCAGGCCCACGAGGCAATCGAGCCCCATCGATCGGGATGTTGTTCGTTGGACACATGATCGGGAAACAATCGATGGATGCCATTTTGGAAGCCGTCATCAAAGTCGGGATCGATATCACCGTAGTAGGCGGTGGCCACAGCGCAGCCCGACTGCACGATCAACTCTACAGGCAAGCGATGCGCCTGCGCACCGCGGCCTTTCTCGGTGGCCCGATTATTTTCGGATGAACCGTCTTTGCTATCGGTCACCCAAGAACTGGGCAACAGCACGGCGGGATCTTTGGTCTCACCATGATTGCCGCGAAAATTCAAACCGAGGAAGGTTGTTGATCGCGTTGTTTTCTTGGCTGGTGCATAGAGCAGCAGATCGATGGGCAATTCACCTGCATTAGTTGTTAGAGTGACCCGAATCTGTTTGCGATGCGCGGCACCGGCAAATGCCTCGCCCTCTTCAACCACTTTCCAACTCAGCTTGGCGGCCGTGGCGCTGGGAGCATGGCCAAACATTTGATCGGCCAACAGTTTCAGGATCTCCGCACGTCGCACTTGCCAGGCCTGTTTCAGCGCTGCAGGATCCGTCGGCGGAGCCTTGTCCCATAGCGGCGGCAAATTGACCTCGCCCACCTTGCTCTCGTCATAGTTGGCTTCGAACTTCTTAGCTTGTGCCATTGCAGAGCCCGCATATGGTATCGACAACGTCCAGGTCACCAGCAACACCCAAGCCGCAGAGCGCATGGCGGTCAGGCAAAATAAACTGGACGGGCACCCTGTCCTGGCCAGCCTCTTCGAAGGCGTAAGGCGATTCGGGCAGACATTCGGCCAACAGTTCGACGAAGTAAAGCAGCGCATGAGTTGGGGTCCTGTTGTGAGGTTGGGGTATGTTTGATTGCTGGGTTGAGACAGGCTATGCTAAGCACGTTGCCGCAGCTCAAGTGATTCGAGCACGGTCCGCTTATGCCAAAAAACAATTATGGTTTTGTGGCTCGAGGCTGGGCAACATACGTCGGATGGTTGCCTGTTTACCCGGCATCATTTTACGCGAGAATCGGGAGATGTGCTTGATCGCCATCCATCCCATGGCCTATTTACCTGCCTCGATACCTTCCCACTCTACTCACAGGAAATTCTCTTATGTCCGCACGAGTAATCATGCTCAATGCCTGGCTGATAGCCGCCTGTTTTTGGATGGCCGCACCTGCGATGGCCCAGTTTCGCCTGGAGAAACATGATGGCGGCGTTCGTGTCTACCAATCAGACGCTTTGGTTACCGACTATACGCTCAATCAAGGCGCCAAGCCCATTTTATGGCCGTTGCTGTGCCCCGGTGGCGTCAAGATGACGCGCGACTATCCGATGATTAAGGGCACTAAAGATGAGGCCAATGACCATCCGCATCAACGCTCACTCTGGTTCACGCACGGTGAAATCAATGGCATCGACTTCTGGGCGGAAGGCGAGAAAATGGGCAAGACCGTGCATCAGGAATTCACCAAGTTGTCCGATGGCAAGACGGCTGTCATCGCCAGCAAGAACTCTTGGAACAGCGCCGACGGCAAGCCAGTCCTGAGCGATCGACGTCGCTACACCTTCGGGGCCACGCCAGAGGGCAGTCGCTATGTTGATTGCGAAATCCTGTTGCTGGCCAGCGAAGGCGATTTGCACTTTGGCGATACCAAAGAAGGTACTTTTGGCGTCCGTGTCGCTGAATCCATGAAGGTCGACGCCAAAAAGGGTGGCGTGATCATCAATAGCGCTGGGCAGACAGATGCCAAAGCTTGGGGCCAGCCAGCCGATTGGGTTGACTACTATGGTCCCATTGGAGACAAAACCATGGGCATCGCCATCCTGTGCCATCCCACGACGTTCCACTATCCCAACCGTTGGCACGTACGGACCTATGGCCTGTTCGCTGCCAATCCATTCGGCGTAGCGCACTTCTTGAACCAGAAAGAGATGACCGACGGCACACGCATCAAGAAGGGTGAAGAATTGCTGTTCCGCTATCGCGTGATTCTGCACAACGGTGATGAAAAAGCCGCCAAGATTGGCGAACACTTCAAAGCCTTTGCAGCCCAAAAGTTTGACGCGTTGTAAGACTGCACGCGGCTTGGTTCACTGAAGATTAGCTTGGTTCACTGAAGATTACTTGGGCAACCGTGCTTTGACGCGTTGGCGTCCCGTATTCCAACGCGCTTCCTGCGGCGGTTGCTTTGATGGACCATTGTTAAAGATAAACGTATGCGACATTAATCCTCGCGGATAAAGCATATGGCGGATGATGGCCACGATCGCAAACAGGAATACGCAGTCGGCTAGGCCTATTTGCTGCCAGGCAAGAGGCAGGAAATCAAAGTAGCGACTGCCAAAACCAGAGCAGGTCCATGCGGCCCAAAAAGGGAATGCCAAGAGCGTGCCGCCAATTAACGGCAACAGCCAATCATTGATCCATTTCATAGTTGGCCCCTATTGGCATGTGGTTTCATAGTTCGGTCATCAACCAAGCTACGTACAATCACGTGAGGAAAATCGATGCGGGGCAAACTCTTGGTATGGCCCCGACTGCCCGCCATTAACCAACGATCACAGGTGTGTTCGCTCACGCAGATCACCGGCCCCACCCATAGAGCCGCTCTTGGTAGCCGTACGGCGTGGATGGCCAGTGTACCAACACTTCGCCGCAGTCTCAAGTAGTTTTTGCACAGCCCTGGTATACGCATTACCTGGGGAATCAGCACGTGGACGCGTCCACGTGCTTCGCATTGCCTGCCTGCTGCCCCATCTGCTCACATGGACACCACCATTTGGGCAGTCTTGTGAACAAGAGTCAAGACTGCTACCTTTCTCGAACCTGAAGTTAACCATTGATTACTCGCCCCCTCACGAGGTTACAATGTCGCTGCGCTGGATTGTACGCAAGCTTTTTCGTCCATTCTCCAAATCGATCAATCCTCAAGCACACAAAAACCTCAAACGGCGACGTCAGCGTCTGATCCTTGAGGGACTCGAACCACGCCGCGTGATGGCGGTCAATCCTTTGTTGATCGAGTCTGCCGCTGCGCCGTTTACTTCATCGCCCCAGAATTTTGCAGAGGTTGGCGGACTGGTGTATTTTCAGGCCTCTGCGCGAGGCACCGGTGCCGAACTGTGGCGATCCGACGGGACAGAAGCGGGCACCTCAATTGTCGTTGACCTAAACACCGTTCCTGACTCGGGGTCGTATCCCACCAACTTGACGAACGTCAATGGTACGTTGTTCTTTACTGCTACTGACCCCTTGACTGGTCAAATCGAGTTATGGAAATCCGATGGCACTGCCGCGGGTACTGTGTCGGTCGATGGCAATGTCGGCAGTGTGACTCCCGCCTCTTTGACGAACATCAACGGCACGCTCTATTTCACAGCCGTTCGCCAGTTCGGTAGCCCCGGCCAAACAGGGCGCGAACTTTGGAAATCCGACGGCACAGCCGCGGGTACCGTATTGGTGCGGGATATCGTGCGTGGTCCCACCAGTTCGTATCCGACTCAGTTGACCAATGTGAATGGTACGTTGTTTTTCGTGGCCACCACCTCGGCAGGTACTGAACTTTGGAAGAGCAACGGCACCGCGGCCAGTACTGTTCAGGTGCGGGATATTGTGACCGGTTCAGGCAGCTCCAGTCCCTCGTATCTGGTCAATGTCGACGGGACCCTGTATTTTTCCGCCAACAATATCACTAACGGCGTCGAGCTGTGGAAGAGCAATGGTACTTCGGCCGGGACGACAGTTGTCCGCGATATCGCTGGTGGTAGCACTGGATCGTATCCCATCAATTTGACTGAAGTCGGCGGCACGCTGTTCTTTGTTACCGGCGCCGAGCTCTGGAAGAGCAACGGCACTGTTTCAAGTACGGTCCAAGTAGAAACGGCGCCCGGTGGCAGCAGTTCGCCCAGTAACTTGATCAATGCCAACGGGAAACTCTATTTCGCCGCCTTCGGCGATGGTGTCGGCAATGAACTCTGGACCAGCAATGGCACCTCCGCTGGTACCGTGCGTGTCAAGAATATCAATTCACTCAACTACAGCTCCAATCCTCAAGAACTGCGAAACATTGGTAGCACGCTGTATTTCACCGCTGATGCTGGAGACAATACTGGTCGCGAGCTCTACAAGAGCGATGGTACCGAAGTCGGTACTGTGATGGTCAAAGACATCCTGCTTGGTGTGGATGCCAGCTCCAATCCCACTTATTTGACTGTGGCCGGCGGACGTCTGTTCTTTGTCGCTACTGATGCATCGACGGATCGTGAACTTTGGTCCAGCGATGGCACGACAGTTGGCACCGTGCTCACCAAAGACATCAACTCAACCAACAGCAACGGCTCACCAGAAATGTCGGTGGTCGTTGGTAGCACGTTGTACTTCGCCGCTCGTAGTGGCAATGAAGGGGTCGAGCTCTGGAAAACCGACGGCACCATTGCCGGCACCTCGCTAGTCAAAGACATCCTGCCGGGAGCGAGCGGTTCCTACCCCACGAATTTAATTAATGCCAATGGCACACTGTACTTTGTGGCCAATGACGCCGTGAATGGCCGCGAACTGTGGAAGTCCAACGGGACGAGTGCTGGTACCGTGATGGTGGCCAATATCAATCCCTCTGGCTCATCCAACCCACAAGAGCTCACCAACATAGGCTCCATCGTTTACTTCTCAGCTAACGATGGAGTTTCCGGGAGCGAACTGTGGCGATCGTCAGGGACGGTTGCGAGTACCTTATTTATGGGCGATATTCGTCCAGGTAGCTATGGAAGTTACCCCGATAATTTTGCCATACTGGGCAGCACATTGGTCTTTACTGCCAATGATGGCACGCTCGGAACGGAACTCTGGAGAAGTAACGGCTCGGCTGCCGGGACCGTATTGCTCAGAGATGTTTACGTGGGTTACGGTTCGTCCAGCCCAAACAGTTTAACCGTCGTTAATAGCACGCTGTTCTTCACCGCCGATTCGTCGACAGCCGGCCGTGAACTTTGGAAGACCAATGCAACCACTGCTGGTACCGTGATTGTCCGAGACATCTTAACTGGGACTTACCAGTCATCCAATCCAAGTCAATTGACCAACGTCAGCGGTACCCTGTACTTTTCCGCACGTGAGTATGCCGGCGTGTACGACAACTACGAACTATTCCGTAGTGACGGCACCGCCGCGGGCACCGTCGCCGTAGAAGGCGCGGAAAGCATCATGAGCCAACCGTCCAACCTGGTCAATGTGGGCGGTACGCTCTACTTCCGTGCGTTTGAAGAGCTAGCTAATACAGGTACCGAACTTTGGAGGAGTAACGGAACGGCTGCCGGCACAACCTTGGTCAAAGACATTGTGCCGGGTTTCGGGGATGCTGATATTCAACAGTTTGTGAACGCCAATGGCACTTTGGTGTTCTCCGCCAATTTGCCGGGTGCAGGGCGTGAACTCTGGAAGAGCAATGGTACCTCGGCCGGAACCATGCCCATTGTCGATCTTTGGCCAGGTAGCAGTTCCTCGATTGGCACATCTGCCAATTTCGCCGTCTTGGGTAACTTGCTGACCTTCACGGCAGACAATGGGTCCAGCGGCTTGGAATTGTTCGTACTGTCACCTAACCAAGCACCTGTGAACAATCTGCCCGCCAGTCCAATCGCCGGTAATGAAGACTCACCTCTGGCGATAACTGGAGTATCCATTACTGACGTCGATGCCGATGTGGCATCTATTCAGGTGACGCTCTCGGTCGGCTCCGGCACATTGACGATTGATACAGCCGCAATGAGTGGATTAACAGCGGCCAACGTAACAGGTAATGGTACTGGCTCCGTAACCTTGTTGGCCTCTCAATCAGCCATCAACGCGAGTCTGGCCAGCCTATCAGGCTTGCTTTATACGCCACCACTGAATGTTAGTGGTCCGATTGTTTTGACCGTGTCTTCCAACGACTTGGGCAACATCGGTTTGGGTAACAACCTGACAACAGTCAGCAGTCTGACCATTAATTTGGCTGCAGTGAATGATGCACCGGCCATCACCATTGCCCCTGCTACGGTTGGCTACACCGAAGATACGGCACCTGTCTTGATCGGTCCTGCAGCGATCGCTAGCGACATCGATTCAGCCGACTTCGATACGGGAGTACTCACCGTAACCATGGCCGCGATCGATGCAAATGATCGATTGTCGGTACGGAACGAGGGTAACGCCACCGGGCAAATCGGTGTCTCTGGCGGCACCGTGTCGTATGGTGGAGTAGATATCGGGTCCATTACCAGCGGACTGGCTGGCGGATCTTTATCGATAACCTTAAATTCCGCGGCCACCGCGATTGCGACTGAAGCCTTACTACGCAATCTGCAATTCTCGGTGTTGGGCGACAATCCCTCGGCAACGCCACGTGAGTTGATCGTCGCCGTGGGCGATGGCGATGGCGGTACCAGTTTACCGGTCACCCTTACGATCACGGTTGCCGGCGTCAATGACGCGCCCGAGATCACTTTGGCAGGAACGACAGTCAACTTTACGGAGGACGCCTCCCCAACGTTGCTGGCACCAAGTGCAACAGTAACGGATGCTGAAGGAAACTTAGCCAACGGCCAGCTAAACGCAGCCTTGGTCAATGGCAATGCATTAGATCTGCTCGAGATTCGCAACCAAGGTACAGGAATTGGACAGATTGCGGTCTCAGGCACTTCTGTGTCTTACGGCACGCTCTCTGGCCCGGAAGTCATGGGTTCCGTTGTCGGTGGAGACCACATCCATCCACTTTTGATCACGCTCAACGCCAATGCCACCTTGCCGGCCGTCGAAGCGTTGCTGGGCAACTTGACCTTCCGCAGTACCAGCGATGCACCGTCGACCGTGCCGCGACTGGTGTCCTTGACCTTGCAAGATGGGGAAGCGGGCGCCAGCGTCGCGAGTACTCTCACTGTCTCGGTGACACCTGCCAACGATGCGCCGCTGCTGGATCAGATTGGAGCAGCTGGTCTGTATACTGAAAACACGCCACCTCTGCTGGTCGCGCCAAACCCCGTTTTGTTGGATGCAGATTCATCGGACTTCGATGCCGGCACCGTTTCGGTGGTGCTCAGCGTTGTGGATAGCAATGATCGATTGTCGGTGCGCAACGAGGGCAACGCGGCCGGACAAATCGGGGTCGCGGGCACGAGCGTGTCCTTTGGCGGAGTCGCCATCGGTTCGATCACCAGCGGGCTGACGGGTGGATCGTTGACGATTGAACTCAACGCCGCCGCTACTCAAGACGCCACGCAAGCGTTGCTTCGCAACCTCGAGTTCGCAGTACTGGGTGAAGCGCCTGTCCCATCACCGCGCACCTTAGTGGTCAGCGTCAACGATGGCGATGGTGGTACGAGTGTACCAGTGACCATAACAGTCACGGCTGCCGACGTGAATGATGCACCTGTCGTCTCCTTGCCCGGTGCGACGGCCAGTTACACGGAAGATGCGGTAGGCGTTGTTCTTGATCCAACTGCAACCGTGCAAGATATCGAAGGCAACCTGGCAGGTGGGACCCTGACGGTCACCATATCCTCTGGCGCTGACAGCAACGATCAACTAGAGATTCGCAATCAAGGTCTGGCCACGGGACAGATTGGAGTGGTTGGCAATTTTGTATTCATCGGCACCGCCTCGGGTCCGATGGTCGTTGGTAGTTTTGCTGGTGGTAGCGGTTTGACACCGCTCACAGTCACGCTCAGCGCCGATGCAACCATCGCGTCTGTTGAAGCCTTGGTGCGCAACTTGACCTTCCGCTCGCTGGGCAATAATCCAGTTACCGCAGCGCGCACCGTGACCGTGACCTTGGCCGATGGCTTGGCTGCAGCGAGCGCCGCAGCCACGGTCGCCGTCAGCGTCAGTGGTGTAAACGATGCCCCCGTAATCGACCAATTCGGCGCGGCGGCTAATTACACTGAAAACGGTGCTCAGTTCCCGATCGTGCCGACAGCCACGCTCGTCGATCCAGACTCGGTCAATTTTGCCGGTGGTGTACTGACTGTAACTCTGATCGGAGCGGGTACGACGACCGATATACTTGGTATACTCGGACAGGCCGCGGGTCCAGGCATTATTTCCGTGAGCGGCACAATCGTGCGGTATAGCAACATACACATTGGCAACCTGGCCGGTGGTACCAACCTGACTCCGGTAACTGTTACGCTCAACAGTAATGCAACGGTGGAGGCAGTGCAGGCACTCCTGCGAAACGTAAGTTTCCGCAACACGTCGAACGCGCCATCTAACGTGCCACGCACAGTACAGTTCGTGCTCACCGATGGAGACGGCGGTACTAGCGCGCCAGTTAATCAGACGGTGAATGTGATTGCCGTCAATGATCGTCCCGTCTTAGGCTCTATCCCTGTCACCAACAGCTACACGGAAAATAGTGCACCGGTGCTGTTGGCCCCTGCGGCGACGATTGTCGATTCTGATTCGCTGAACTTCGGCGGTGGTAATCTGACCGTGCGATACCTGTCTGGATCATCGACACCAGATGATCGCCTGTACGTTCGCAACCAGGGCTTTGCTGCGGGGCAAATTGGTATTGCCGGAACCAGCATTCTCTTTGGTGGTCAAACGATTGGTGCGCTTAACAACAATGCTGGTGTCGGCTCAACGGTCCTCCAAGTTTTCTTCAATGTCAATGCCACAGTGGTAGCCACCCGAACGCTATTGCAAAACATCACCTTTGCAAACGTCTCGGATAACCCGTCGATAGCACCTCGGACGATTGAGTTCCTGCTGAATGATGGCGATGGTGGTACTCAGACTAGCCTATCGGTGACGCAAGTCATGAGTGTTACGGCCGTCAATGATGCGCCGCTGGTAAGCCTACCCGGTGCCACCCCAGTTTATGTCCAGTCGGCAGCCGCCATTGACATTGACAGTACCGCTACGGTTGTTGATCCCGATTCGACGAACCTGGCAGGTGGAATATTGACGATCAGTATCACCGGCAATCCAAGCCCGGCGGATCTACTCGAGATTCGCAACGAGGGTGTGAGTGCTGGACTGATCGGTGTGTCAGGTGCCAACGTCACCTTCGGTGGCGTGGTGATTGGTACGTTTGCTGGCGGTTCGGGTGGAACGGCTCTAACGGTTACGCTCAACACTGCGGCCACACCGGCCGCAGTGCAAGCCCTGGTTCGCAAGATCACCTTCCGCGTGAGCGGCACCGGGATCTCGACCTTGCAACGCACCGTCAGCTTCCAACTAACCGACGGAGATGGCGGCACCAGCATCACCGTGAATAAAGCGGTCAACGTGTCACTCGTATAACCTTAGATTTTTCGCGCGCAACAACTAACTGTGACCTACGCTTTTCCGCTTGGTATTCCCATCTCTGCGGAAAAGACAGGTTGTAGCAATGCGTCAGCTCTCTTCGAGCCCCCCGGGTGCGACGATGATCCGCGCCTTGGAGGCACGGACGATGGTCGCCGGTGCGCAGAACGCTGGTGGCCGCTGGTTGGCGATGGCCTGTCTATTGTTGGCCTCGGTCATTTGGCTGGGTAATCCCAATTACCACTGGTCGACCTCACGCGACGTGCCCTACGGAGCTGACTTTCTGCAAGAGTGGGTAGCGGGCGACATGCTTTGGCAGGGCGCCGGGCATCAGATCTACGATGCGAACCACTTCGCGAACTGGCAGCATTCGCTGCAGCGGACGGGTTTTCAGTGGCCGGAGAAGGATTATTATCCGGCTGTCTATCCGCCGCCGTATTATTGCCTGGTCGCGCCCTTGGCCGGCCTGCCGTATCGTTATGCAACCATCCTCTGGTTGATCCTGATGGTGACGGCTTACGCCTGCAGTGCCCTGTGTAGCGAACGCATCTGGTCGCTTGGTTCGCCCCACCAACCAGCATCCGGCCCATCAACTCCGATTTCATCATATTCCAGTTGGTCGCTTTCCAGTTGGCCGCTTTCCAACTGGTCGCTTTCTTGTTGGTTGCTATCGTATTTGTCAGCGACATGGTGGAGCATTGGCCTGTGTCTGCCAGCGGTATTCATGGGCTGCGTCATGGGGCAGAAGGGCTGCTTGTGGCTCTTGATCCTGGCACTCAGCGTCCAGCTAAATCGTAACGGTCGAGCCGTGGCGGCAGGTTGTGTGGCCGGACTGCTGACGCTCAAGCCGACGCTCTGTTTTCTGTTGCCTGTGGTCATGATTTTGAATCGCCAATGGCGTTTTTGTGGCGGTTTCATTTTAGGAGCCACGGGCCTGTATGGCATGGCTGCGGCGATCGTACCTTGGTCGATGTGGCAAGACTATCTGCAGGTGATCAGTGGCGCAGCCGGCTACCAAAATCATGCCGGCTATCGCAGCGGCTGGTCGACCAGTCTGCTGACATTGTTTTCAACCCTCGGTTGGCCAAAGATTGTCACACTCAGCCTCTACGCACTAGCAGCCATCTTTCTAGTCGGTCGCTTGATCGTTCGCGGTGATGTATCCGCACGCCAGCAACGCTTGATGAGTCCCGAGTATCTATTTCAACTGCTGGCTACGACTGCGCTGTTGAGTCCCCATTTTTACTTCTATGACCTCGTCTGGCTGCTCCTGCCACTGCACGGCCTGTTGGTGATCGACGCACGTCGAGCCATCATGGGTTTGGCCATACTTTGGGTAAGTATGTTACTGGGGCAGAATCTGGAACTGGGCTGGCCCGTCTGCTGTATGGCCCTGCTAAGCATGGCGATACGTCCGAAAATCTAAGCCTCTTCCGCTGCTGCGCAGCAGTCGGAACTAACCCTCCTGCTGCGTAGCAGCGGGAGGGTCGACTGGCGTCAGCTCAGTCGGGGAGGGAGCCTCCCGTGCTAACCAAAGCCAGAACCACTTCGCTGCGAACTCACCTGTGCGGCGCACGCGCCCTCCCCGAAAAAACAGGCTGCAGTAGCGCCTGTTTTTTCGACCCTCCCGGGCGCTGCGCTGGGAGGGTTAGTTCGGCTGCTGCGCAGCCGCAGGAACTAACCCTCCTGCTGCGAAGCAGCGGGAGAGTCGACTGGCGTCAG
>JADLDX010000515.1 GCA_020846515.1 Pirellulaceae bacterium | reverse complement strand
GACGCCAGGCGACCCTCCCGCTGCTACGCAGCGGGAGGGTTAGTTCGACACCTAAAACAACATATAATCAAACAACAGACCATGTCACAACCAACAGAGACGCAACAGGCTATGGCACACCAGAGCAGTGAACAACGCACGATCGAACTCGTCATGCCGCGGGGCCACACGGTGGCGGTACATGCCATTGGCTCTGGTCAACCGATTGTGCTGGTCCATGGTTTTCCATTGGATGCCACGATCTGGCAACGCACACTCGGACCCTTGGTGGCTCGGGGTTACCATGTGCTAGCGCCCGACCTTCACGGCTTCGGCAAATCGTCCGCCATTGAAGGGCCGGTGACGATCAGCGACTTGGCTGAGGACCTGGAGCATATGCGCCGAGTCCTTGTGGGCGACCAGCCCATTGCACTGGCTGGTCTGTCGTTGGGCGGTTACGTAGCGCTGGAGTACTGGAAGCAGTACGCTTCTCATTTACGGCAACTAGTCCTGTCCAACACTAAGCCCTTTGCCGACTCGCCGGCTGCCCGGCAAGGTCGACTGGACATGGGCCAACGCGCTTTGGTTGACTCCACGTGGTCAGCAGTTTCGCCGATGCTTCCCAAACTTCTCAGTCAGAGGACACTGGAGAACGACTTGGAAACTACTGCCCAGATCAAAGCCATGATGGCTGCGGTCAGACCAACCACGATCGCTGCCATCCAACAAGCCATGGCCGACCGGCATGACTTCAGTGGTGAACTGTCGATGATTCATGTACCCACGTTGGTGATCACGGGTGAACATGATGTGATCTCACCGCCGGCCGAAAACCAAGAATGGGCTGCTCGGATACCCAGCAGCCAAATGCACAGCATTGCTGGAGCCGCACACTTGCCGATGGTGGAAGCAGCCAACGACTTTAATCAGGCCTTGCTGCAGTTCTTGAACTAAGCGATTCGTTGCGTCGGGCAAAACCGGACGCCAGCGCGCTGCGGCTGATCAACGCGTCGGCTGATCAACACTTCGGATAGCAACCGCCGGGCGCTTGCCCACCGTTGTCGGACTATCAGCCGCCGGGCGCTAGCCCACGGTTGTCGGAACAACGATGCTGAGAAAAGGATGTGCTGCACACGAGAGGCCCTCGCACAAGAGTACCCCGCTTATGGCTGCTACACTTAAGTCCTGACCAGGTTCACGGCTCCCCCTCGCGAGAGCCACTCCTGTACAGCACATCCACCGTGTTGTTGGTTAACCATACCACACCGGATATGGTTTGAACAGCGCATTTGATTGGCTAGTCGTCACGACCAGTCGACATGACTAATCACGGCGACTGGTTCACTGTGATTGGATCACCAGCCAGTTCCAAGACTCACCGACGATGACTGCCTTGTGAACCACCACCGCCACCACCGCAGGGCCGACCGCGTGAATGTCCCCCACGTCCGTTATCGGCGCGACGATGATTTTCCATGTTAGCGCTGATGATGGCTTATAGGGAATCAGCCCAAGTTGGAATTTGGGGGTGACGATTACCGCCTGGTTCGTCGGTGCCTTCCAGTTCGGCCGCCAAACTGCTGTCGACTTGATCATCTATGTCATCGATCGGTGCTTCGCGTCGAGCGGTCTCGGCGACGGGTCGCGCGACCCGTGGGCGCGGTTCCCGACGTTCTCGAGGCTCGCGTCCTCCGCGTCCCTCTCTAGGCTCGCGTGCTTCGCGCGGTTCGCGTCCCTCGCGAGGTTCTCGCACGGGACGTTCTTCGCTGGCGGCTTCATCGCTGACCGGGCGTGGTTCCCGCGCCGGTCGGACTGGACGCGCTTCGCGACCTTCTCGATCTTCACGAGGTTGACGTGGTGGTCGGACTTCGCGAGTGTCACTACGAGGTTCGCCACGAGTTTCACTGCGTGGTTCACCGCGAGAATCACTACGTGGTTCGCCGCGAGACTCTAGTCGTGGTTCACCTGCGGCCAATCCGCCGCTATCCTCAGTGCGTTCGCTGCGGCCGCGACCACGGCGGCGACGTCGACTCGATCGACGCTCGGGCAGCGGGGCATCGGGATCGATTTCGGCATCAACACTTTCTAGCGTACTGTCTTCAAAGCTAACCGGTTCTGCCCATTCTTCGTCTGGCTCGACCAGTTCTGCAACCTCTTCGACCCACGGGTCATCATCGTCGCCGGGCACTTCCAAGCGAGCCGGGGCGCGTGTTGGTCTATCTCCCTCTACTTGTTCGCTGGTGCGTTCACCACTTGGTCCATCGCGGCGCGAACCGCGACGACGGCGACGTCGTCGACGAGTTGGTGCATCGCCTTCCGACTCTTCTTCGCCAGCGGCTCGATCAGCCGGCGGAGCAAAGCCAACCGGACCTACCTCGTCAACGCTCGGCGAACTCACGGACTCGTCTTCATCATTCCAACCGGAGACGTCATCTACCATCCGACGTGGCTTGGGCTTTTCCCAAGACAACTCATTGCGGGGTGCATCCCCAAACAATTCGTCCAGTGCCGTAGGCTTCACCGGCGCTGGGCGGACCGGCTCAGGGCGGACCGGCTCAGGGCGGCGACTATCTCGGCTATCACGACTCTCTCGGCCCGGTCTATTCTCTCGACTATCTCGGTTCTCTCGGCGCGATTGAGGTTCTCGCTCCTGGGCTTCCCGCTCGCGGGGTTCGCGTTCCGACGGCTGACTGAACTTAACGCTTAGGTCATCCGTCTCTGCAGGAGCAGAACTGGAAACCTCTGGAACATCCGGCTCTTGGGCCGATGAGATTCCGAAGAAACTGGTCAAAGTGTCCCAAGATGATTTGCGTTTCTTGTCTTTGGCGGGGGGCTCGGGCAATGGAGCCGGTCGGGACGCAACGGGAGCAGGCGCGGCAAAAGCGACCGGTGTGGGTTGAGTCGGAGCCGGTTCGATGGCTCGGACTGGCTCGGCGATGGGCGCCGGTGGTGGTTCAATTGGTCGAGCAGGGGCAGCGGCTCGAGGCGTCGAGCGTGCGGCGGGACGCGCAGCCGCAGGGCGTGCCGGTTCCGCAGCCGCTGGCTCGGTCGATGGCGCGTCGATACCAGGCGCGCCCAACTTGTTGGCTAACGATTTCCAATGATCACCCATTCCAGCCGATTCCTAATGTCAAAACGTTCAGCAGTTTAAGCATTTCAAGCCGTGATTATAGCCGTGCGGCTTCAGAAAAGAAACAGAGCCGCCTAACTCGTCGTTTCAAGCAGATTGTCAAAATAGAGAATCTACACAGTCTCTGCTGAGAGATATGCCTGTAGTGTAGTGAACGCATGGATTGTTCCGATCATAGCTGCGAAGACTACCGACTTTTACGGCAGGAGCCCTCTGTGACCGCAAGCAGAACTCCTGACACGACCCAACTCCGACGGTCCCAGCTTTGGGGGCCAACGAGCGATAGCGTAAAGGATGACGCAGATGAAGCGCGCAGTTATGGTTCTTGGTTTGATCGTTACATTGATGGCCAACACGGGCTGTCTCCATCGGAATCGGGCCTGCAATAACTGCAATGGCCCGTTGGGCTGCCGTCCTTGCGCCATGGGCTGGCAGCGCGGCGGCACCGACTATCAGCGGCACCTCTCGTTCGCTAACCATGCCCACCAAGGTGGTGACACAGGCCAAGCCGGTCCTGCGGCCGCTCAAGTTGCGTATCCGTATTACACAACTCGCGGCCCACGCGACTTCCTGCTGAACAACCCACCGACCATCGGCCGCTAAAACGTCCGCGGCTCCCAAACGTCTGTGGTACTCACACCCCGGTAATTCTGGCTTAACAGGGTTCACTGCTCAGCAGGGTTCACTGTTGCAGGGCCAAACGGGGTTTCATTGAACAGAGCCATGTCGCATACGCCGGTTCTCTGAAACGGCCGGCGTTGGCGTCTTATTGGTCGCATGTTCCGTTAGGCGTTAGGGCGTCGATCATAACTTGGGCCGAAAACCGTTGGGCTAACGCGTTAGAGGCAGTTACTTTTCTTTGATTTGTAGCGTAACGGCGATTTGTAGCGTAACGGCGCAAGCCGTACGGTGAGTTTCCTAGCAAATCAACGTCGGTACCGGACGGCTTGCGCCGTTCCGCTTTTAATCAGCCGCTAGCGTAAGGTTTAGCCCGACTCATGATCGACGCCGGCGTTAGCGGCCGGACGCCATTTCTAGGACTTGCCCTTCTGCCAACAAGAGTTTGCGGAGTACATCGTAGGGCACAGCTTGGACACTGCTTTGCCGATCGATTGCCAGGCTAGCGGTCGCGGCAGCCGAATGGGCAAGAATCATGAAGACCGGCTCCATGCGAATGGATCCGAAAGCAATGTGCGTGGATGATACGCACACTGGTACAACCAGATTCTCACAACTGCCCGCTGGCGGTAACACGGCCCCTAAAGAAATTTCGTAGGGCCGCGGAGCGCTCACACCAATATCCCCTTCGTTCTGGACGTAGCCCTCTGGGGTCACGTAACGTTGAACGTTATGCGAATCGAGCGTATACGATCCCATGCCGATCGACTCGGGCGTCTGACGAGTATCCAAGCAATCGTGTTCGGTCATAACATACTTGCCCACCATCCGTCGCGCTTCGCGCACGTAAATTTGATAGGGCCAGTGGCCGTTGTCAACGAACTCATCTTTGGCCAGTCCCCACTTGGCACCCTCCTGGCGCACGTCCTCGGGCATGCGAGGATCGTTGGCCATGAAGTACATCAAGCCCTGTTGATAGCGTGTGTGTTCGTCCAATATTTCAAGACGTCGCGCGTAACCGGCCTCTGGGTAATCGTAATTGCGGCCAATATTGTCGGTGCTGAAAGGACCGTGATTGTTCGTATCGGTTTTTAAGTTAGGAATAGGATCAAACTTTTCGAATGTCTCGCGCCAGCCGGCCGCGAAAACTCGCAGCAGTAGCTCGTACTCGCGCGCATCATAGCCCAACGGTTTGGGAAAGGGCAGGCGATTGTCAGGGTGCTGAGTCAGACACATGCGATAGCAATAAGCCTGAATTCGTCGATCGGCTGCGCCCTTTTCTCCGGGTGGTTCGGCGCTGATCCTCGGCAGCAGACCGCTCGCTGGCTCACCGACTTTCACGTACGGATCGATCTTGGCTTTGAACCAGTGCTTGTGATGCAGCGTGCCCACTTGAATGCCGTTCCAGGTTTCGCCGTATTGCGAGTTAGCCTCGCGGCCGACGGTATAAGGCACGCCAGAGGCTGCCATTAGATCGCCCTCATACGTCGCATCGATAAACATTTGTCCGGCATAGAGCCCGCCAGAGTCCATGCGAATTTGCTTGATGCGTCGACCATCGAGCGTCACACCGCCGGGTGATCGATCGAGCCATTGGTTGCGTACGACTTTGATTTCATAGTCACGCACCAGATCTTCGAAAACACTTTCAGCCACATGGGGTTCAAAAATCCACATGGTACGTTGCTGGCCATCAATCGCCGCCGTACCCTGACCTTTGTTGCCATACTCGGACCGTTTCTGCCACTTCCAGGTAGCGTCTTCGGCATACTTTTTCCAAACGCGATGATAGAACTCGCGGCTCAATCCGCCGATCGTGGCCTTGTTGCCTGTGTCGGTAAACCCCAGACCGCCGGAAGATAAGCCACCCAAGTGTTTTTCTGGACAGAGCACGATCACACTCTTGCCCAACCGCTTGGCTTCGACAGCAGCCATGACCGCAGCGCTATTGCCTCCATAAACCACGACATCGTAGTTTTCTGGTTGCTGCGCCCAAAGCCTCGAGCAAGCTGAACCACACATGGCCAGCAGGATTGCCCATACGAAAAGTGTTCGTCCGCGTTGCATCGTGAGTTCCTGGGGTTATGAAGTGTGTCGACCTGCGGCCTAACCCGTCACACTCTCCCACGCGCAGTGCCAGGGAGAGTTGGCCAGGTTGGCCAGCACATATATAGATCGAGGTGAATAGTATAACCACTGCTCGAAAGAGTACCGCTTGCGAAAGCCAAGTGGAGGGAAGTGTGGCGTAGTGTGCGAAAACTTTTGACTACACAACGACTCCGCCAGCGCCGTGCGAAAACTCTCGCCGGTTATGCGTGTGAAGATAGTTTCCGTTTGAAACTTGGGGTCAACTTGGGAATGCTTGCCCAACAAATGATCAGCCTGCGCGACCATCTCTCGAATTTTCACGCATCAAATCCTCGGCATCTTATACGTGAGGATGCGTGCTATTCGTGGCTATGTCATTGCCGGCATCAGCCACGAAGCTATCGCGGAAATGGCCGAACAACAACTACCAGCAATCCGAACTATTTGCTGCCTTGAGCTGCTTTTTTTGCTGTCCCCCTTTTTTCTGTCTGTCTTCTTCAATTCTTCAAAGCGTTATGGTTCAGCCCGCCACAGACGATACCTAGCGAGGTCAGGCCGGAGGGAGACAGAAAAAAGGGGGACAAAGAAAGAGAACAAGTCCGAGTTAGTATTTGCCCCTTTCGACCGGTGCACTCAGCGCTGGGCGACGTCGGTGACCACAAACTCTTGCGTCTTGATGATCGGATTCTGTCCGTTCTGCAGTTCGGTGGTCAGGCGGTAAGTGCCCGGAGCCAGCGGCACGTCGGGGCGGAACTCAAGCTCCAATTCTTGACCAGGCAGAATCCATCGGCCAAAGCCAGCTGGCACTTGCAGACGTTGGCCAGTCTCGTTCTCTATGGTCAATTGGGCATCGAGGGTCGCGTGATTCTGACCGAGATTGGTTACCCTGGCTCGAAACGCATCGTAGCGCTCGCCGGGTACCCAGCGCTGCGCATCGAGTTCCAACTTCGGCGGCGGCGCGGCGGCGAAATGCAGGGCGATCGGCATGCGACCAGTTTCGCTAAAGTCACGATTTGGCGTTTTATTCTTGACAACGATGTGACCATATTCGATCGCTTCGACGATGTCGGTCTTACCTCGCATAGTCATCGATATCTTGCGTTTACTGCGCGGAGCCAAGGTAAACTCAGAAGGCTGCAGGATAACAT
>JADLDX010000514.1 GCA_020846515.1 Pirellulaceae bacterium | reverse complement strand
GTTCGGTTTTCAGCGATCGATAGACTTCCAAGGTTGATCGCCAGATAACTCGAATGCTGCCGTCGATCGTGTTGATTGCTCGCCCGCTGCTCAGCTACGTTTTTGAGAATTGCTGACGTGCTCACAGACTGGACTTTATCGACTCGCCCCGGTCGACAAGTTGGTTCGCTGTGGCCGCCTGCGAGACAAGCTGGTATCCAAAGTTCCTCATCGTGTTATGCACCCTGAATCCTTTCCAAACCTTTCGCATTGAGGATCGCAGATGGCGATATCCGTGTTGATTGCTGATGACCATGAAGTAGTCCGTCTGGGGCTGAAGAATTTGTTGCAGGGAACCGAATGCGAGGTCATTGCCGAAGCGATGACCGGTGAACAGGCATTGGAATTAGTGGCAACTAAGAAACCGGACTTGTTGATCCTGGATGTTCGCATGTCAGGCGGCGATGGATTGTATGTCCTTGGGCGAGTGAAATTGGACCGCCCCGAGTTGCCGGTGATATTGCTTTCGACCTACGACAACCCAACCTATGTGGCTCGCGCGGTCGCTTTGGGCGCTTCGGGTTACGTGCTCAAGAGCGATACACGTGAACGCTTGCTCGAGTCGATCCAGATTGCCATGCGTGGTGATTCAGCCTGGACACGAGACGAACTGCGTCGCGTGACCGGTGCGTTGGCTACGCCGCGGTTGCAAACGGACGTCGAAGTCCCGCTGACGCAGCGTGAGAGCGAAGTTCTCAAGCAATTAGCCAATGGCTTGACCAACAAGGAGATTGCGCTGGCGTTAAGTATCAGTTATGAAACTGTTAAGGAACATGTGCAACATATTCTGCGGAAAATTGGTGTATCGGATCGCACCCAAGCCGCCGTTTGGGCAGTTCGTAAAGGTTTGGTGTAAACCATTTAGCCACCTGCCCTCCCGCGATGCTTTCTGTTAGGTTAGATTCGCACTGCTTCCGGCCGCAAGTTGAAGACTTCTCGTCTGGACTTGCACCGGAGGCATATGGCGATCGACGCTTAAACCTAGAATGTGAACGACCAGCACAACAGAAAGTGGGACGTGGATGGGCAAGGCCACCGACATCTCCATCAAGGAAATCAGCTCTGAATCCCGTGCCTATCAATATCGCCTGCCGATGAAATTCGGTGGCCGAGTCGTCGAGGACTGCACTCTGCTTCGATGCCAGGTGTCAGTAACCACCGGCGGTAGTCGCAAGAAGATAGTTGGCATCGGTGAAATGACTATGGGGAATGCATGGGCCTGGCCCAGCAAAATCCCCGCGCCGTTGACGCTTAAGTTGCTGCTCGAATTGGCAGAACGTTTGGTCGATCACGCTCGCGCGCTGGGACCCTGCGGTGATCCATTGCAGATCACCCATCTGCTAGCACATGACCGTGAAGCCATTGCAGCGGACTTTGCCAAGGAACGCAATTTAACTGAGCCTATTCCCAAATTGGCAGTTATGTTGGCCGCCAGTCCGCTCGAGGCCGCCATCCATGATGCCTTTGGCCGTGCACACAATCGTAACTCGTTTGATTTAATGACCAGCGAGTTTCTCAATCAAGACTTGAGTGCTTACCTGGGCGAAGAATATGCCGGCATGTATCCGGACCGTTTTCTTTCACCCAAGCCCAAGCCCACGATGCCGCTGTACCATCTGGTCGGAGCGCTGGATCCATTATCCGATGATGATTTGCGGACGCGAATCGGCGATGGCCTGCCCGAGACACTGGAACAGTGGTTGCAAACCGATGGCATCAGCCATTTGAAAATCAAACTAGCCGGTAACGATCTGGACTGGGATGTTGGACGCATTATCGAAGTCAATCGTGTGGCTGATCGCGTGTCACCGGAGCGAAAATGGCGCGTCTCGTTGGATTTCAACGAGCAATGCCCGAACGAAGATTATGTGCTCGATTTGATTGAGCGCATTGAACGCCTGAGCCGACCGGCGTTGGATCGCGTGCAGTATATCGAACAGCCCACACCTCGCGACTTGACACAGCGCACCGAAATGACGGTACACCGCATTGCGCGCTTGCGACCAATCGTCATCGATGAATCGCTAACCGATTTGGAGAGTCTGCGGCTGGCGCGCCAACGCGGATATACCGGAATCGCTTTAAAGGCCTGCAAGGGTCAATCGGAATGCTTGCTCATGGCCGCCGCGGCCGCTCATCAGCAGATGTTCATGTGTGTACAAGACTTGACCTGCATCGGTGGTGCCTTCCTGCATTCAGCCAGTTTGGCCAGTCGGCTGCCGGGTGTGGCAGCCATTGAAGGAAATGGTCGGCAATATTGCCCGGCCGGTAATGAGCCCTACATGGCCGCTTACGCACCCATGTTCCGCGTTCGCTACGGTACCATTCCTACTCAATTACTCGATGGTGTTGGCCTGGGTTTTCAGTGGCAACCGATGTAACGGCCGCGACGGACAGTCGGCAGACTTCGTTTACTTCCGCGCAATGGCAGTTGGTCTTTCTTCTGGCTGCCATCAACTTTACGCATATCTTGGACTTCGTTATCGTCATGCCGTTGGGCGACCAATTGCGCGACGAACTGCATATCAATCCAAGACAATTTGGTTTTATCGTGTCAGCCTATGGCATCGCCGCCATGGTGGCTGGCATTACTGCCTCGACGGTCATCGATCGCTTTGATCGCAAGTCGGTATTACTGCTCAGCTTCGCGGGCTTTGCCATCACGACGCTCTATTGTGGATTGGCGCCCAATTACCTGCATCTGCTCTGTGCACGTTGCCTGGCGGGCATCTGTGGCGGTGTGGTCGCCTCGAGCATCATGGCCTTCATTGGCGATACGATTCCGACTGAGCTGCGCGGTCGTGCCCTGGGCGTTGTGACCTCGTCGTTTGCCGTGGCGTCGGTGGTCGGTTTACCAATTGGATTGACGCTGGCCAACGCGTTTCATCATTTCCGCGCACCGTTCTTGGCGATCGCTGGTTTGGCGGTTTTGGTTTGGTTTTTGGCCCTGTGGCGATTGCCATCCCTACGCGGGCATATCCAGAAAGATAATCGCAAGCAGCCACTGAATGAATTCTTGGCTGTGGTCAGACAACGCAATCATCAAATATCGTTTGTATTTATGCTGAGCATGGTGCTGGCGACATTTATGATCGCACCCTACATCGCCACCTATATGGAAGCCAACTGCGGACTGGCACGTACGACCTTGCCTTGGCTATACGCAGTGGCAGGCCTGAGTTCTTTGGTGTTCATGAACTTGAGTGGTTGGATGACCGATCGCTTCGGCGCGCGACCAGTGTTCCTGTTTTGTGCCGGCACCGCAGTGGTCATGAGCCTGGTGATTACGAACTTGCCCATGGTCTCCGCTTTGACTGCGATCACCATGACCAGTGTCTTCATCACGTTTGCCTCCAGCCGCGTCGTGCCCGCTCAAGCCATGATGCTGCGATCGGCTGACCCTACCATGCGTGGAGCGTTTATGAGCCTGAACACTGCCGTGTCTCACCTGGCAACAGGTATTGGACCGGTCGTATCTGGCTCGATCATCGGTGAAGAGTTTTCAGGCGGACCGCTCACGCATTATTGGGTCGTCGGACTGATCGCCGCCACCTTCGGCCTGATCGCGATGACGCTGTCGTTCAAACTACGGCCAGCAGCGTAGTCTTGCCCTGCCAATAGTTGCCCTGCCTTGATTACTCTGCCATAGCTGCTCGGCTGGGGAAGCGTTTGCAAATTGAGTCGCATGCATGAGGTAAGCTTCCATGCGAGAGTACGTGCCTGACATTAAGCCGCATTACTTTACACATAAAGTAATACCCAAACCGCAGGGCCCCCCCTTCTCCCCTTGTACTCAAGGGGAGAAGGGGATGGGGGTTGAGGGGCGCTTGGGAGTTGGAAGTAACCTACCGACCGGATGTCATCTATCTGTGAGACTCAGAGCCCGAGAGCGTTCCCGCCGTCGAGTGCCCAGGTGGCAGCTTCGGATCTGGCTTGTCGCCGAGTCATGCGTGGCTCTCTGTGCTTTGGACTTCTGCTGTCACATCAAACCGGTGATGTTGCTTCACGCCGCAGCGCGCCCC
>JADLDX010000513.1 GCA_020846515.1 Pirellulaceae bacterium | reverse complement strand
AGTGATGGCATCCAGCCCGTTGTTGACTCCCTTCAAGATCGTGGGCTTGGCACCGGCTGGCACCGAGATGGTCGCTATTCGGGAGTAAGCGCTATAGCCAAATGGATCGGTGGGGACGAAGCTGCCAAAACGGAACGCGAGGGTTTCGTTACGGCTTAAAATACTTCCATCAATGACAATGGATTCAGGGCCATATCCACCGATGTACAAATCAGTGATGAGGTAACCTTTGCTGCTGCGATTTTCGCGCAGGTTGACTGCAGCAAACACCAGGTCGATCGACTCCTTGCCATTCAATGGTAGATTCTTGAAGGTCAGACCACCGAAGACTGGATTCTGACCTGCGGTATGGCCATATAAAACGGTTATAGTCCAACCGGGTTCCGTGAAAACAGTTTTGACGGTGCGACTGGCTTGGAGGAAGTCAGACAATCCATCTCCGTTAAAGTCTCCGACTGCATACTGTACAGCATACTGTTCAATGTTGAAGTAGTTGCCAGTTACCCGCAAGTCGGCATCCTTGGTGACGTCGGTAATGCGGGCTGGGTCGAGCGGGTGCAGGAAGATGTAATCCATCTTGTTGCCAGTCACGACGAAATCATCAATGCCGTCGCCGTTAAAATCTCCCAGCGGCAAAACTCCGGTCAGTGAGTCGCCTTTTAACTGGCCAAGGCTCAGCGGCTCTGGGATGGGGGTCGCAACGAGGGCAAAGCCACCAGGCGCCGTCTTCGAGGTGCCTTCGTACACGACCACAATCTCATGCACTCCTTTAGTCAGCTTGGGTATGGAACTGGCATTGGTGGTGACGTTGCTCGCTTCACTGATAATGCCGCTGGAGTGAATCGTGAATTGAGCGAAGTTTCGATCGCCCGTACGATTCATTTTGGTAACGTCGATACGCGCGACTTCATTGCCATCGAAGAAGATGGCCAGCTTGCTGTCACCGGCACTTGTCATCGGATCGATCTCGAACCGGATGGCCGTTTCTTGATCTGATGTCAGCTCGAGCGTGCTGCGATAATAACGCAGACCGCCGGGTGGTTGAGCAGTGCCGATAAAGGTTGCGTCGCGGTTGAACTGCAGAAGACGATCGTGCAAGTACCAATAACCAGAAGCTACAGTTGCCACGGAATAGCTACTTGCATCTGGTAGCGGCATGGCGTTGTCCAGCGACGTACGTGTCGTCAGCGTGCTGCCCTTCCAATCGGTCGTATTGGTAACTAATGGCTTACCGCGCGATTGCGAAATATTGTTCGTGACCAATGGCACTTCCGCGCTGGCAAACGGCGCTGCCAGCTCGTAGGTGTACAGCTCGCTCGGCCCAACACCTGCAGGTCCCTTGCTGCCGAGCCACGGCAAATAGTCATCGTACAGATTCGAAGTGCTCGGCGATTTGTACTGTTCAGGTTGGTCACCAAACAGCACATTGGTGCCCGTATTGCCGTCGATCGTATCATTGCCATAGGAACCAACCAAATAGTCATTGCCAGCGCCACCCGAGATGGTGTCGTCGTAATAACCACCAAAAATCGCGTCGCTACCATCCCCCCCGCGCACGTCGAGCGATGTGGCAGAACCGCCGCCTTTCTCTTTGGCGCCTTCGACTATTCCCCAACTTCTTTGATACTTAGGAAATTCAATCTCCGTCGCACCGCTCGGCAAACGATTTTGATCTTTGTCGATATCGGACAGTCGCGTCGGATCAAAGTTCGGTTCGGCATGGAACACGTCATCGCCCGAACGCAGATCGACGACCGTGTTTTCAATATCGCGCGTTGTGTAAAACAGATACTGAGTCTGATAGAGCGTTGGTTCGTTCGAATCTTGTCGGCCGTTGTTGTTGGCATCGCTGTAGGTCATGGCGAATTCTTGGCGACCGATGTCCCACACCAGGCTGCTGAATTCCCAACGTTGGAAAGCCGTGTTGAAGGTCAAGCTAGCCACGTCTGGCACATCGAGACCGCGGCGATCTTTGTCACCGCCTTGATAGAAGATACGGTCGGTACCATCACCACCCTGCATCTCATCGGCCAAAGTCAACTGACCCTGCAGAAAGTCCGGTATGACTTGGAACGTATCGTTGCCCGGACCACCGAAGAGCAAGTCCGATGCGCCGCGATCTTGACCGCCACTGAGCACGTCATGACCTGCATCGCCAAAGATCCAGTCTTCGCCAGCGCCACCTGAAAGGGTATCGTCACCCGCGCCACCCATCAGCACATCGCGACGCACGGTGTTAAGACTGATGGCCATGCTGGTAACTTCGCCAAACGTGGTGACATTTCCATCCAGATTGGCTTGCAGGTCATACACTGTAGGTCGCAAGTTATCGGTGATTTTCAGCAGGTATTCAACTCCGACTTGCAACTTGCCGAGCAATACGGAACCCGTGCCCGAAGCGATGATCGTCTTGGTATCGCTGGCTGCGTAGATTTCGAGCGTGAACTTGTCGTCGCCGGATAAGCTAGTCACTGCCAGGCTGGCTTTGGGGTTGGTAGGCTTGCTGGCCAGTGTGAACTTGTACCAATCGGTATCGCTCGGATTATCGATCGTCAGCTTGCTGAGCGTCTTGTCGCTGGCGAGTGAGCCTAAAGCAAATGCCGCAGTGGCCACGTCATTGCGCGTGGTGAGTCCATTAACTTTGCCTTGTTCGGTCTTGTCGGCCAGAATGGCTTTGCCCGCGCGGTCGATGATCGTATCATCGCCATCGCCACCATCGACCCATACCGTTTTTTGCACGGTCGGACCGATGGTAACTCGGTCATTACCGCCCAGCGCATCGATGAGGATAATGTCGTAGTCATTGTCGCGGGCCAGGATACTGCTGAGTGGCTTGGAGGAGTCCTTGGCTTTGGCAGCGATGCTCATTAACTCTTCATCGCTCAATCCTCGGCCTTCTCCGCGGCGCGAGACTTCTTCGGCAATGTTTAAGTAACGATCGGTGCTTTCCCACTGCGAGCCACCGGTGGCTGCTACAGCACTAAAGTCCAGTCGAGCTTGAGCTGAGAAGCTGAAGTGGCCATTGTTCTCGGTCAAACGTGTGACCAGGTGATGATCGGCCAGTCGCCCGGGCTCGGTAACAAAGTCCACTTGAATTTGATCGTTGGCATTGCTGCCACTGACATACCAAACTTTGTTGGATTGCCTGGCGTAGGTCGTCCAACTGTTGCCACCGATGCCCTTGTCAACCGATTCCAAGCGTGTGCCATCGCGACGGAACAGAATATCATTGCCCGATTGGCCATGCATGAAGTCCAGAGACGTACCGCCGAACAAAAAGTCATCCTGGCTCTGACCAAGCATGCGATTAAATCCAGTGTCTTCCAACACCGGATCGACGCCCAGCGTGATTGCGATTTTCTCAACCGAAGCAGCGGGCGAGGTAACTTGAACGGCGTTGGAGTCCAGCGTGACTACGCTCAGGATTTGTGGATTCACACTATCAAACGCACGATCGCTCGACTTGTTGTTATCGACAGCAATCGTGATCGTCGAAATCTTGTCACCATCAGCCGCGTTGTCTGCCACGCCACTAATGGTTATTGTTTGCGGCTGATTCCAATTGGCAGGTGTGAATCGTAGCAATGGTTTATCGATGGCCACTTCACTGCTGTTACCGACGTTGACGGCCACGACAACTTCCGCCGTAGGCTGCTTGGGTAGTTGGACAGTAAAGGTAGCTTTGCGGGTGGTCTCATCGACAACCACGCTGCGTGTGAAGAGTTTGCCACTGGAGTCTGCGTAGACACCGAAGCCACCGTTGGGCGCGAGCTTGGCAAATGCAGCGGCATTGGCGAGGTTCTTGGCTGGGTCGTTAAAGACTGGCACCAGCAATGGGTTGGGAGCGATGGACCAGGCATAGAATATATTGCGACCAGCACCGCCCAATATATCTTCCGTGCCTTGACCACCAAAAGCGATATCGACATCGCCCGCGCTGCCACTGCCATTGTCGGCAAACAAGCGATCATCATCGCCCAGTCCGAGAATAATATCGCTGCCTGCCCCTGCATCCAAGCGATCGCGACCCGGCGAACCGACCAGCAAATCGTTGCCGCCACCCCCATCGAAGACTGCAATCCAGTCGCGACTGCGCGCCGCCACACTCTTTGTATCAATCGGCTCGCGATCGTTGCGCGTCGTGATATCGAAGCTCGAGAAGATAGCTCCGCCGCCTAGTTCCGCGCTGCGGATGCCGAAACCAATTTGATCGTTACCGCCCAGACCTGAAACTTGGAACTGTTCGACTTCGGCCACGCCTTGCGCATTTGCCCAACCGATGAGGATGGATTTGTTGACGTCCAATCCAGCCAGCTTGGTAGTAAAGTCCAAAGCTAACTTAGGGACCTGGCCACTCGCTGGTTTCGTTTGTGAGAAGCGGAAGATATCGTCGTTATCGGTGCCTTGGAAGACGAGTATGTCGGTTGAATTGTCATCGGTCACATCGCCTTGAGTGCGATTGCCATAATGACCACGCATGATTTCATCGTCTTGACGTATGCCATCTTCCAGCGGCACCAAGAAGCGATCGATGCCTTCACCGCCATAGTGCGCATCTTTGCCCGATTGGCCGGCAAAGGTATCGTTGCCAGCCCCACCCAGCATTAGATCATTCCCACCACCACCGAATAGCAGGTCGTCGCCGTCGTCACCCAAGATCAAGTCGGCTTGACCTTGTGTCTGTATCTGCAGGCCGGTCAACTGAACATACGCGATCGTCAGGTCGTCGCCATAAATGCGATCCTCACTGCCGCCACCGACGAGTAGATCCGATGTAGCAGTGCTACCATGCAGTGTGTCAGCCCCTGTATCACCGAACAGTTGCTCGCCATTGGCTACAAAGCTGGCACCATCGATGCCTTTGAACGCCGTATAGGTATTGGTTGGCAAATTTGTCGTAACGGCAGGCGCAAACGCAAACAGCTCGTCATCCCCGGCACCACCCAGCAATCGTTGGGCAGTCAGATTGGGTGACGCATCACCGTACAGTTTGTCATTACCATCATCGCCCAGAAGTTGATCGATGCCATCATCGCCGTGCAGTAGGTCATCGTTCGAACCGCCGCGGACCACGTCGTCGCCTTCGTTGCCATGCACATCGTTATCCGTGCCGGCACCTGCATCGAGGTAGTCATTGCCCAATCCACCCAGCAACGTATCGCTACCACCGGCACCTAACAGAACGTCATTGCCTGCACCGCCCAGCAGTTTGTCGTCGCCATCCGATGTGTCGCCTTCGTAACCGCCGCTGACTGCTACCGGAGTAATAATGGGCGGTTGATAACCGGCGATGGCAAACAGCGCCAGGTCGCTATCATCCCAGCGCGGTGGTCGCGAGAAGTTGCTGGATACGGAACGTGTAAAGAGTTGGCGATTTGCCAAACCCGAACCAGCGTCACCAAATAGCGTGTCATCTCCGTCGGCACCCGCCAGAGTATCCTTGCCCAAACCGCCGACGAGCAGGTCGTCGCCCGCGTCGCCTTTGATGTTGTCATCGCCGGTGCCGCCATCGAGCAGGTCGTCGCCTTCCATGCCATTGAGATCATCGTCACCCGCTTCACCGAACACTTGATCATTGCCGAGGTAAGCGTACAGCACATCGTTGCCCGCGCCACCGCGCAGGATGTCATTGCCAGAGTCGCCGTAGATGCGATCGTCGCCATCACCACCATCAGCCTGGTTGTCGAACGACTCCTTGATGTTGAGATCTTGTTCGGTGACATACAGTACGTCATTGCCGGCGTCGCCAAATAGTTGGTCGCTGTTGGTGCCGCCGACCAAAACGTCATTGCCTGCACCACCGCGCAGAATGTCGATGCCTTGCTGCCCCAACAGCAAGTCTTTGCCATCTCCACCTTCGATCTCGTCTTCGTCGAAGCCGCCTTCGAGCGTATCATCGCCTTCTTCGCCGTAGAGTTTGTCGCGACCGGCTTCCCCTTTGATGTTGTCGTTGCCTTTGCCACCACGAATCGTGTCAGCGCCTTTGCCACCGGTGATCGTGTCAGCATCATCACCGCCCGTGATTTCATCGCTGCCATCACCGCCATCGAGGTTATCAAAGCCTGCATCGCCGTAAATCAAATCATCGCCCGCAGCACCGGTGATTTTGTCATCGCCGGCTCCGCCGCGAATGGTATCGTTATCGCCACCACCATCCAACACGTCGACAGCATCGCCGCCTTCGATCGTATCATTGCCCAATTCGCCATAGATCGTGTCAGAGTCATCACCACCGACCAGGCGATCATCACCCAGGCCGCCTTTGATCGTATCTTTGCCGGCACCACCATCGATATCGTCCGGGCCACTGCCGCCGGTCAGCTTGTCGGATCCAGCACCGCCGCGCATGGCGATACCTATGGTGACGGCCGAGTCCGCCGTGATCTCATCATTGCCGTCCCCGCCATCGACGATGACGCGACTGATGTCGTCGAAGGTCTGGCTGGCGCCGTAACCTGTAATGATGATCTGCGTAGCCTTCAGACCCGTTTGGATCTTGATGTTGTCGTTACCGTCGCTCAGATCGAGTTTCTTCTTCTGTTTGTCGCTATAGCCGTCGCCGCGATTTGCGGCTCGCGGTCCAATGTTGACATACAGTTCGCTACCAATCTTGGTGGCAATCTGTGGCACAACGGGGGCGGGGCGTTCGAGTTGGAAGTTGACGATGTCGATGCTGCCCAGGTCCCATGACTTGTGGATCAAGAAGGGATCGATACCGAGGCTGACTTCCGCTTTAGCTTCCGCCCAAACTTTGCCCGAAACATCAAAAATAAAGATGCCCGGTACTTCGATGCCACCGATGGAAGCTGTCTCTTTAGCGTTGGTGATCAATTCATCGACGCGCACTTTGCTGTCATCATTGTTGTCGTGCAAGTTCAAATCGACTTGAGCATAGATGCCACCGCCGACTTTTGCGCTCACCAGCGCCGCATCTAAGAATGCATACAAGCCCAGGCCGGCGGTCAGCGTAACTTCAGGAATGTCTGGACCGGTGCCGTTGAACTTTTCATGATCCTTGACGAAGAGACCATTGAGCAGATCGAGTGGATTCTTGCTGTTAATGAACTGACGAATGCCGGTCGTATCCATACCAAAGCCCAGATCGACCGTTGTCTTGAACGTGCCGGCTAATTCGACGCCGACGATCGGGAACGAAGGTACGCGGAACTGTCGACCGATGGTAGCTTGGAATCCGAACTTGGGCAGTTCCAAGTACATCAAGTCAATGTCTTGTCCGACCAGCAGCGAGAAGATCGACGTCGGGTTGCTCAAGATCGGGAAAGCCAAATTGAACTGGCCTTCCTTGAAGCTACCCGCTGATTTGGTCACTTTCTTCGAGTCGTATTTATTACCAGGTTGCTTGAGTTGCTTCGAAGCATTCTTGGTAGCTTCAGCGAACTTCTTTTCGAAGTCAGGTGACGAGACGGCATTGGTGATGCCGGGGATGCGTTTCTCCGCTGCGCCCAAGAGCGGATTGCTTTGACGCAACGAGTTGATATCGAGATTGAAACTACCAATCGTCAACCACACGTCATTGCTAATGTCGGTGGGTAAGTTTGCCGTTAGTTCATTGAAAGTGCGAATCGCATCGATAAAGGCGACTACGGCCTTGATGTCAGCTCTTACGGTACCCCAGAGCCGAGCCATATCGAGCAGCGTCACGGGCTGGCCAGCCAGATCGCTAAGTACGGGAATCGGATCGGTGAGCGTCTTGATGATCGGATCGAGTGGCTTGATCGTCTCTTTGACCTTGCCCAAGACCTTGCCGGCAAAGTTATTGAAGAACTCGCCTAAGCTGAATTCGACGTTGTTGAACGCTATGACATTTGGCAGGCTAGGAATCTTCGGCGTGACCTTGGTATCTGCCGGCTTCTTGTCTGCCGCGCCGGCCGCCATGGCTTCCGCTTTCGGGAACGAGAAACGCCAGTCGAGATTCAAGTCAGCGCGAATCGTTGGGAAGGCACCGCCACCGAATTCAGTTTTGACTTTAAAGTTAAGACTAGCTGCACCATCGACCGTAAAGTCGATGGCATTGCCTTTCAGTCGCGTCAACTCAGGAATCGTCAGTTTGGTATCCCGGTCTTTGGGATCATCCTTGAGATCGATCGTGAAGGTCGCGCGGAAGTTGCTCGGTTCCAGTTTAGTGATCGAACCCAAACCTTTTTGCACCGTCTTGGTATCGACGGTTTGATTGGCAGCCCCATCAACCAAGAACGCATTGAACGATGCCAAGAACGATGCCGACTTGGTGGCATCGACCGCCAGCTTGGCCAAAGCCGCGGCCGTAGGTGTGGCTGACGCAGTGGTGAAGGTTATCTTGCGCAGGACACTGTCGTAAACTACTGATTCCGCAGCACCGGTTTTGAACTCGTAGCGAATATTCGCCAGGTCCGTGCTGGGAGACTTCGGTACGATCGTAAGGCCAGGCTTGGGTTTAGCGCTGCCGGTCAAATTAATCGATGAACCCGCAGGCGTGACGACTTGATCACCGTCGGCCACCACATTCAACGAGAACAGTTTGTTGAAGCTATCGGATTGATTGGCTTTAGTGGCCAAGGTCTTGCCCGTCGTTAAGGCTTTGCCGTTGGCATCTTGCTGAATCGATACGGTGATTGTGCGCGTGCTGCTATCGTAGGCAGCGCCCACCTGATCTTCTTTCGTGACTGGTCGATAAGCGATCGCCACGCCCTCGAGACTGCGATCGACACTGCGTGCAGTGATCAATAGCGGATAACCGATGGTACCATCGGCTTTTTGAACCGGCAATCGCGCACCGGGTAGATCCTTGGCACTTGCGGCGAGAAAGCCCAATGAACCGGTAGCGCTCAAGCCTGGCGTGGCCACATGGAGAGATACTGTTAACTCGTTGCCTAGCACATTGCCCAGTGCATCCTTGGCAATGATCGGTTGGCCCTTGTCATCAACCATGCCGGTTTCAATGTAAAAACCGCTGGTCATATCAATGCCGACCATCAGCACGAAATCGATACCGATGTTGCCGCTGATCGGCGCGTCGACGGCAAAGTCCAATCCAGGAACGCCAATGCTGAATCCTGGTTGCGTTGTGAACGCGATACTCTTGCCGAGCTGCATTTCAAAACGTACGCCTTCCGGAGCTCCATTGGCGTTGCGGACGACGCGGATGCCGACGTCATCTGGGGAGACGATACCGTCGCTCTTCCACAGGCCATCTGCACCAGGGCCGTGCGCATCTTTGAGGAAGTTAATGCCATCGGGACCAAGCGCCGTGTAGATGATCTGCTGCACTTGCTCCTTGACCATGTTCTCAGCGTCGCTGACCAGTTGCAAACCAGCTGTGACTTTGTTCTTCATGTCTTCCAGGAAGCGGGCTTCTTCTTTCAACTTGTCGCCCACGATCGGCAGTGTGATACCGAACACTTCGCCATTCATCGCATTGATGAGAATGTCGAACGCGCCCTCCCAACCACCTACCATTGCCGACAAACCCCTGATGCCACTTTCGCGCAATTTATCGATGCCGCCCGTGAACAGTTGACTAACGACGGCATTACCGTTTTGATCAACCAAAACTTTGCCAGCGGCATCGGTGACATTGATCTTGGGCTTGAAGCCCTTATCGAGCAGATCGTTGAGTGTGAACTCGAATTGCAAACGCGGATCCTGGGTGGTAATCGTAGCCGTGCCCACGGAGCCGCTGGCAAGTAGTTCGCGTCCTGACACGATCGTCGGCAGACCGCGCAGCTTGATAGGCAGGACGGCTTTGACTTGCCCTTCGAGCGCTTCTTTGAAAGAGCCCTTCAAGTTATTGGAGTCGATGCCAATATCAGCCAGACCCAACGACTGACCAACGATCACGTTGAAGCTGCCGGTGCGCACGGGTTCAGGCGGCGTCTCTTTGGAAGTGACATCATCGTCCAGTGTAATGACCGTCACCAGCTTGTCTTTGGCCGTCTTCAGTTCAGAGGGCAGCCCTGACGCCGTCTTATCGACGGAGAGCTTAATAACGGTGCTTTTCTTGCCATCAGCAATGGCATCGTCGACACCCTTGACGAGAATCTCATAACGCTCGTTGTCTTTAGTGAACGTGAGCTGAATCGAACTCTTGAAGGACGCGTCACTGATGGCCGAGCTACCACCGATTTTGCGCACAGCGATGAGCGCTTCTTTGTTATCGCCGACCTCGACATTGATCGTAGCTGTTTCATTGCTTTGCAGAACGCGGCCCAGCGTCACGGTGAACTTGTCGTAGTTGCCAGTGGTGGAGGTCGCTTTCTGTTTAGCGTCTGCTTCCGAAACGGTTACGGTGCCAATCGTGGTGGCAAATTCGTTGAGGTAACGTCGACCATCGGGATTAGGTTCATTCGTTTCACGCAGCCCTAAGCTGAATGTAGCACCACCTGGAGCTTGAGCATTCGTACCGCCAGGGAAGATGTTGGCCGAGCCATTCTTGACCTCGATCCCCAACGGTCCCAGCGATGTGTTCATGTTGATGTTGGCAGCATCAGCATCAGCGGTCAGCCTGACACCAGTGCCAATCTCTTCTTTCAAACTCCACGCCGGTGTGGCATTGCCAGTGGCGAGCGCTGGACTGGCATGCAGCGTCACTGTTTTATTCGTGGCGTTAACGCTGACAATGCGAAACAGGTTGGCCGAACCGGTTGCAGATTCTTTGGTACCACCGCTGGCGCCTTCGATTACTAAGAAAGCTCCAGTGCCGAAGACATTCATATTGGTGGTGGCTGGGAAGGTGACCACCGCTGTAGCACTACTGGCAATCGTATCCGTGCTGCCGGCGCCGGCTGTAAGCACCAGGCCTTTGCGTTTCAGCGTCCACTTGGTGGCACTTGATGCGCCACTGGGCGTTTGAATGAGCGTGATTTGGCGCGAAGCGGCTGCCACGCTACCGATCTTGAAGAGGTCGGCCTTCTTATCGGTATCGGTCAGGCCACCAGTAGCACCTGCCAACTTTAGGTAATCGCCAGCGGTGAACGTAGCCATGGCCGTGCCCGCAGGCATGGTGATGGTTTGACCGACGACGGCTGCGATCACTTGCGTGCCACCTAGCACCAAGCGGGCATCGTCGGTGTAGAGGAACGGCGCGGGACGGGTGGGGTTGGTAACGTCGATGCCAATCGACAGAGTGACATCAGCGCCAGCCTTAACTTTGAGATTGCCGGTTGAGTTCACATCAACGATGCCACCCAGCGCATCCAAGCCTGGCACCGAACTTAAATCCAGATTGAGAGGCAGATCTTTCTCGAATGCGGGCGCGGCATAGATAATATCCAAACGCAAGGCGGGCTTACCAGCCACAGAGTCATCGAACGAGAATCGCACGCGTTTGGCCGAGATAGCTTTTTCAATCTTGGTCGCAATCTCGTTGAGCTTTGAGACCGGATCTTTCTCGAACTCGACGATGAAGTCGGAGAACTTGAGAGCCAAGTCCAATGAATCGCGCAGGTTCACGCCCAGCAATGGAATCTCTTGGCTGAACAGTGGCAGGTTATCGATGTTGATATTCTGTAAGTACTCGAGTCCCGCGCGAATGCCTTGAACAACTGTGGCAAAGTCCAGCTTCTTGAGGCTATTGAGTCGGTCCTTGATCGCTGCAGTTACATTCGGATACTCGAACTGCACACTCTTGGGGTTGGTGATATCGGGTAACGTAACGGCAATCTTGGAATTGACCGCCAGTCCAGGTAGTGGCAAGGCTGCTTCGACACTAAAGGGAAGATCGAAACTGGCCGAGCCACCAAAGGCAGGGCGCACTACGTAGCCGCTTTGGGTTGCCGTGAAGCCGAGAGCAGTCAACACGGGTACTTCGATGACTCGCGCACGACCGCTATTGGAGATGATTTGTAGACGTGCACCGGCGCTCGATGCACGCAGTGCGGTGCCGGCCAGTTTGGCGTTCACGCTGTCGACGAGTGTTTTCATATCGCCATACTGCGTAGTACCATCGAACGCGATGGTGACCGTGTTGGGTAGATCATCGCGTGAGACTGTAGCTTCCAGTGAAACGCCTGCCGGAATTGGAAATACTGGCTTGAAAGAGATTTGATCCGACGAGATTTCGGCGCGAGTGAGCCCTAACGCAGCAGCTTGATTAACGGTCAACCGCATGGCCGCTTTTTGCACTTCACTTAGGCCAGTCGTTTTCAGCGCGATAGTGACTTCACCGGCAGCGGCTCCTGTGCCGGCCGAAGCTATCGCCAATGCTGCGAAGCTGGCATCGGCATTCAGCTTGGCTACCAAGGCAGCCATATCAGCGACTTGCCCTACACCTATGCGCACAGTCGTGTCGGTGCCTTGAATCTTGACAGGTAACGTTCCCGACGGTGTGACGGGGAAGACCAAATCCTTTTGGGCCGTCAGCTTGGTTGCAATACTGGCGATGGCGCCTGTGGCT
>JADLDX010000512.1 GCA_020846515.1 Pirellulaceae bacterium | reverse complement strand
GTGGCGCCCATCACATAGTAGCGCACGGCAGGCTCCTTATCGACGCCGTTGTCGACACCTTTCAGGTAGTGATCGAACCAGCGAACCAAATGGGCTTCGCGATCAAAGGTGGCATTCTCGGGGTAGGTCAAGTCGCCGACCTTGTTGTCCTTGGGACCACCATGAGCCCAGGGGCCAATCAACAACTGTTGCTTACCTCGCGAGTTCGGGCCGCCAGAATGTTGCCGTCCAATGTAGCTCTCGACTGACCCTTGACACATAAAGTCATACCAACTGCCCAGCGTAAAGCAGGGCACATTCATCTTCTCTAAATGCAAGGAACAATCTTCCTGACGCCAGTAATCGTCATAGGTCGAGTGCGCGAACCACTCGTCCATCAATCGCCGGTTATCTTGGGGATCGCGACAAATCGCATCCATTTGCTTGAACCGTTCCGGACGCGTCACGCCACCAATGCGATAGCCCTCTTGATAGAGACTCAACCCCGTATCGGTCATGTACTGCGCGACCAGATGCGGCGGCTGAGTCACCGCCAAAAAGTTCTGAGCAAAGCCGGCTTGGGAACCACCCATCGTGCCAATCTTGCCGGTCGACCACTTTTGAGCTGCCAACCATTCGACCGTGTCATAGCCATCGCGCTGCTTCTCGCCCCAACCAAGTGCTCGATAGCCCACCCACGGACCTTCCGACAAATGGGTGCCACGGAAATTCTGAGCCGCCACCACAAAGCCATGCTCGGCCAATCGCGCAAAAGCCTTGCGTGACCCGGCGCTACGAATGTCTGCGTACCGCTGCTCGTACAATACTGGCCAGGGCCCACTGCCGGCCGGCATATAGAGATAAGTCGACAACCTCACGCCATCGCGCATCGGAATCATCTCATGTTTTTCAGTCACCGTGCCCAAATCCAACGGCGGATCAGCCGCCCAGAGAGTCGAGGGCAAACAGGCACACAGTAGCAGAACGCTCAGACGCAGGTGGCTCATGGCAGGTAGGCTCGCAAGGTAGGAAGAAGCAGCCAATCGACAAGCCAGCATTATTGCATAAACCCACCAGCCGGTTCAGTAGACGAATCGCTCCCCTTATAGCCGAATCGCTCCGCGACTCGTCCTGTAGGCGAATCGCTCCGCGACTCGTCCAGCCCTGAACTTCCTGAACGGAGAAATAAATTGACGAGCCGCGGAGCGATTCGTCTACAAAAAGACTGACGAGCCGCGGAGCGATTCGTCTACGAACACTTGACCTACGCCAGGAAAGGGTGCAAAATAAGCTAGTTGATACAAAGTCTCAATTACGCTTGAAGCCTTAAATCACTTGAACCGAATTTCGTGGCCCACAAGAACCGGGCCTCGAAGTCCATGGAGTAAGTTTGTGGCTACTGAAGTGACCCTTGCCGTATTGCCGGGCGATTGCGAGGATCGTCGAGTCCGCGTGTGCTTGAAGAGCGGTTCAGCCGCTGCGGGCTTGAGATTGGTTAACGAGTCCTACAGTTCAGCGGTGGGCTGGTTTGAGCAAAGCCACACCGATCTTTCGCCCGACCAGATCCGGGCTCTGCGCAGCGTGTTGGGCCAAGCCGAAACGCCCACGCGAACTCGCCGCCCAGAATTGACCAAGAGCGTACTGCCCTTGACCTGTGTTGGCTGACGTAGACGAATTGCTCCGCAACTCGTCAATATTTTCGTCGAGCCGCGGAGCGGTTCGACGACATGCGCAACGCGTCCAATTTTTGTCTGCCTTAGCCGCCGACGCGTTTGGCACTGGTCGTTTGAATGGCTTGAGCCGGGGTGTCGCGCAACAACTTGGTGTACTCGTCCACACCTTCTTGCTCGTCCTTCAGGATGTCCTCAAGGAAGATGATCAAGGCGCGGTCGCCGGTCTCTTCGGCCATATCGATCGCCTTGCCATACATCTCAACTGCTTTGGCCTCGAACGCCAAGCTGAACTCGAGCACTTCCCGCAGATCGCGTGACTGTTTGACTTCATTGCGCATCGTGACGGGCACTCCACCCAGGGCCACGATCTTGTTGCCTACCAGCTTGGCATGCCCGAAAGATTCCTTGGCATCATCCAGAAACTTGTCGGCAAATACCTCGCGCCAAATGCCTTCCACCATGAAACCGGCTTGGGAGTATTGGGCCACACCGGTCCACTCGTGCTTCAGGATCTCATTGAGATGATCGATTAAGCTCTGCATCGCCTATTCCTTATTGTGAAGTCGTTCTTTGAGCGTTGTTGTTCCTACGCTCTCATTCTATGCCCGCCAGGGAAAGTTGCCCATAACCCTTGCAATCACAGATTCAACGAACGACCTTGCGAATCACAGTATCACAGTGCCAATCGCAGTTGCTTCGCCACGCTCCAGTTACTTGGCCACGCTGAGGGTGATCGGGCGGCTAGCGTAAGTGGCTTTCATCACAAAGTTCAACGAAACGTTGGCCATGACGACCACTTGCTGCTTGGCCACGGGTGGCGCGGTGGCAGCGGCAGTCAGGACCAATTTGCCTTTCGTTGCACCAGAGGTCAGCAGGGTGTTGCTGGCCGTGGAATCGATCGTGACGCCTTCCGGTAGCGAGCTACCGTAGATGGTGCTCAAGTGCGAATAGGTCATTTCCAGAGTGACGTTCTTGTCAAACCCTTCAGCCCGTTGCAGTTCCACATCGATGGTGGCGGTTTGGCCTGGTTTCAAAACGATGTCATCTTGGCTGATATTCACTTGCCGAATATCGCTGGGGGCAGTTACCGAAACGATGTGGGCATCGACCGGCCAATGGCCACGGCCGCCACCCGGTTGGTAAATCTCTTGATACACATTGGCCACGGCCGACAACTGGACCGTCTGGTCTTCATCAACAGGCCAGGTGGCAGTTCCAGTGATTTCAATGGGCGCAACCAATGGCTTTGCGCTAGTTGCCCCTGCGGAAGCGGCCTGCGGGTCAACTTCGAAAACGATGCAACCATCCAGGCCTTTGCCTGCCAGGATGCGTCCGCAATGCGCTTTGATGCCCGCAGGCAGTCCACTGACGCCCAATTGAATCTCGCCATCAAAACCATTCTTCTTCTCCGCGCGCACGTAGAGGACACCCGCGGTGCCCGGCGATAGCGGCGTCTTGTCGGTATCGGCAAACAACAGAAACATGGGTTGGCTGGGCGTCGCCTGGATGGCATAAACATAAGCCTCACCGCCGCGCAGGTGCAGATCGCGAATCTCGAGCGTGTACTGGCCATCGGCTGGTACGCTCCAATTCTCAATCCATGAGTCGGCGAAGTTGCGTTTGCCAACGCGCATATCATCAGCCAACTGCAAGGAATTGCCCTTGGCATCTAGAATGCGCACATGCGAATCGAGGGCCGAGCCGGCGCGGCGTGCAAAAACCTCGAAGGACCACTTTTGACCTTTTTTGGCCTCGAACTTATAGCAATCCACATCGCCTTCGCGCTCGACGCGCCCATTGATCACACCTGGCACTTGGATGGGCGATGACTTCTCGGGCGTATCGTTGTCAGCGGCTGGTTCATTCATCAAAGGTGGCGATGCAACCAGCATCGATAGTGGCCGCAATTGCTCGGGCAGGACGCTAACGGGTAACTTCTGCAGTCCCAGTCGCGTACCCGCTTGGACCGTGGTTTGTTTTTGCGCGGCAAGCCCGTAGCCGATTAAATCAATGGTCGCAGGCGTTCCAGGAGCGATGGCCAAGGGATAGACGCATGTCACCATGGGGCGTGAATGGATCTCGACACTGTACTCCCAGAAGTTATTGCCCGTGTATCGCACATCGCGAATCTCCAGGAAGTACTCGCCCGCTCTATCAAATACATGATCGACCAACGGATCGCCGGCAAATGTATTGTCAGCCGAGGCAACCACAGAGCCGTGTTGGTCACGAATGGTAATGATTGGGTCGGCATGTGTTTGCAAATCATGAACGCGATCTTGCAGCCGCATGCACAAGACATGAAAGCACAAACGCGTGCCAGCCTCGACCTGGAACCGATAGACATCAACATCTTCGGCTTTCTCGATGCGGCCGCACACGGTCGCAGGCAGACCGATTGACATGGCCGTCTCGCGCGTATCGTTGGCATCTTTCTCGTTCAATACCTTATCAGCCACAATCACGACTTGGCCAACCGTGCTAACACCACGTGGCGTGGCCACGCGCACATCGCGCACCCCAGGCAAAGCCTTCGCGTCCACATGAAACTTGACGGTCAGCGTTTCGCCAGAGCTGGGTTTAGCTTTCGCGTCCGCTTCGCTGGCTGCCGCTACGATCTCACCGCGTATGCCTTCGCCGGAGACCAAGACCTGATAAGCGTCCGCCATACTGTATCGCGAACGAAACGTATGCTCCGACACAGTCCCAGTCTGCGTGGCCACCGGCGAGATACTCATCAACATCGGGTAGGCCGTCTGCGACCAGGCCACACTCGATGGGCTCAGCAGGGCAAGAGCGACGACAAGGTATTTGGACATGGCTTTTCCTGTTGGTGACTGCGGGCTACTTGACTGCGAACTACTTGGCTGCAGACTGCAGGTTACGTTAGCGCCACTTTGAATCGAATTCACAGTGATTCTCTGCTATTTCTTGGATATTAGCCGTATTGGCGTTAGCCACGGTTAGCTTGGATATTAGCCGTATTGGCGTTAGCCACGGTTAGCTTGGATATCAGCCGTATTGGCGTTAGCCACGGTGTTCGCTGAAAAAACCGGGGCTAACGCCCAATGCCATCTACTTTACGGTCATCCGGGTGGTGGATGTATTG
>JADLDX010000511.1 GCA_020846515.1 Pirellulaceae bacterium | reverse complement strand
GGTCGCTACGTATCATTGGTCGAGCGGACGACCAGATTGTATTATCGACGGGTTACAAGGTTTCGCCGGGCGAAGTGACGCGCCATTTAGAGAATGACCCGTGGATTGAATCGCTGGTGATCGTTGGCCAGGATCGTCCCTCCATCGGTGACTTGGTCTATCCAGTCTTAAACAACTTGCCCGAGAACATCTTCAGTGACCACAAGGTGCGCACGATCGCTGGTATGGATGCGATCGAATTTGAAAGGCTGTGTGTCGAGCGCTGGCGTGCGGTCCTAAAAGATTTTCCGCGTTGGATGCAAATCAGGCGAGTTGGCATCATGCCCAGACCATTAAGTGTGACTAGCGGCGGCTTGAATTTTAAAGGTGGACTACGCCGCCGATTCGTCGAACAGCAGCTCTATGCAAACCTGGTGGCTCAGTTGTACGCATAGGTTAGCGGCCACGTGGACACCGGTTTCGTCGTTATGTCCCCCAATCACGCAGGCGAGTTTCCAACAACTGCTGCATTAAGATCACGTTTTCCATGGGTCGCATATTGATCTTGGGAACGTTTCTACCACCATATTCTCGACTGGATATCCACTTGCCTTCCAGCTCGTTAACGTTACTGGCCAAATTGGCTGACATCAAACGTTGCACATACCAGCGAACTGGGGGCACATAGTTGAGCGCGAATCGTACCCAAAAAATTTCTCGCGCCGTTTGCTGGTCGGTTGATGCATAACCATAATCCGAACTAAAACGCTTCATGAGTTTGGTATCGGCTGTGAATGCCTCGTAGTCAAACATGAGGGCATAGGGTATCGAATATTGCTGACGAACTATCTGCACAAAGGTCGACACGGGAATCGGCTTGGGGAGAAGTTGACTGACATCATCCGCTTCCGCTAGGAACTTCCACTCTTCTTCACTAATCAGGTCCCATAGTCTCAGAGTGTGCCAGCGCGCGGTGAGATACTCCATATCCGTAAACGCGGACATGTCGATTTCTTCCAGCAGCCTGTGATTGGCTTTCCAGGCCGCGATAGCCAAGGGTGCGTCTTTACTGCGCGTGGCATGCACGCCCACCAGCGCCGTCGTTTCGATCAATTGACTGTAACGTTGTCTTAACGCTATTGAGCTGTCCACATATTCGTCGCGAGCATTCAATTCGGTTTCGACTAGCTTAATGTTTTCCAGCCACTCGGAGCGAGCGCTCTGGCCTGACGCTGTTAACTCCCGTCCAAACTCGGTGGCCCAATTGTCCAAGATCACCTTGCCATTGTCGGTCCAGTCATAGCTTCGGTAAATAGGAGTGCGCATGGGCACTGCCGTAAATTGAATTTTCAGAGGCGGCAATCGTCGTGGGCTGCCGGCCCCGATCTGTTCAACTGGTACACCCTGCCATGCCGAGTACGGGACAGTCAAAAACGCCAGGTTAAGCGCGATGAAGATGGGCAGCGCGAGCGATGTGACCAACGTAATCAGATAGACCTGAATGCCTTTGGATTGATCGAGAGTTAACCAGCGTCGCGCCTGCCACATGATGGCGGCTAACAGTATGCACGTGCTGAAGGTCAAAGTGGGCGCTAAGGCCAGATGTTGCAGATCGATCCACTGCACCCATAGATTGTCAAAGAGTATATAACTAATCCAGACGATGATCAGCGTACCGATGGCCAAGGTCACACTAAGAATCGAAGCCGAAGTACATAGGGAGGCAAACAGTCCGATGAGAAACGCAGCGAAGCAGGACAGTAGCCCCCAACCGGGCTCCCGCAGATCATGATCCGTTGCATATAGGTACGATACCAGGGCGACTATGATTCCGATGGACAGCAAGAAAGGCACCGAGGCATGGGCCAGCAGCAGCTTCCACCAACTGACTCCTCGATCGGATAAGAACCGATAGCGCGATAAGTTGTGATCACCAGAAAAAGTCGTCACCCCGAGTAGGCAGGCCGCGACGATGGTGGGCGCGGGCGAACGAACGGCAGCCGCAAACGCGATCGACCCCACGACAATCAAAGCTCGCAGCCCCATGGATGACCAAACCGCATGGTTCAACAACATGATGAATTCGCTGGGTTGGGATAGTGCTGCGGTCGTCGGTCGCCAGGCGACGCGGCGCTGTGATAAAGCCGTGCGCCAGGTACTCGAACCTCTCGGCAGCCACTGTTGCGTCTGACCAATACCCCATCGCCAGCGGAATACTCTGGACAGTCCTATGGAACCACCGCCCACCAACACAACCAGCGCCAGCAACATCCCTACGCCACCCGCACCATTGAATCGCAGCGTTTGATTAGCTGATATGTTGAACAACCAATGAGGTATAACGAGGGCTAGAAGCAAGTGCATGATGCCGACGAAGATTGCAGACAACACCAGCGCCGCCAACGTATCGTCCCAAATCAACGCAGCCAGGCTGAAACAGACATAGACCTCCAAAGGCACCAGCAAGGCCGTCATCAACCAGGCCTCGGTCGACCAGGTCCACTCGGGCTGTTGGATAAACGTGTAGCCGTTCCAAACGCAGATCTGAAACAGTATGCCATAGAGAGCGAGTAATATGGAAAACAGGACAAGGCTACCAACAGCCCACACGATCGTCTTGCTGATCAGCGAACTGGCCCAGGACACAGGCAGACTGCTCGACCAATTCCAGGTCCGTGTTTGACGCTCGTGCCCAATCAATATGCCACTGCATGCCATGGCCACCAGGGTGGGTGCCACCAGGACGATCGAGAACGACACTGGGAAAATGTCATTGTCTCTGGCCGTGGCCACCATTTGCCTGATGAAAAAGAGCAGTATCAGGCTGGCCTGAATGAGCAGCAAACCGATCAGCGCCGGTCGGACCTGACGGTAGTCTTTCCACAAGAGATGTCGCGAAAGGATCAACGTCTGCATGATAAGCTCGCCTAGGTATGTGTGGGTAGCGCGGGCAACTGCGCCCGGGATCACTCTGTCCATTCAAACGGTATCTAGCTGGACAGCGTCACTTTGAATCGAATTCACAGTGATTCGCTGCTATTTCTTAGATATTAGCCGTATTGGTGTTAGCCACGGTTTTCGCTGAAAAAACCGGGGCTAACGCCCAGCGGCTGATTCACTCATCTGTGTTCATACGACTTCAGGCCACATCAGAAACGCGTTGAGGTTCAGTTGCATTGGCTTGAGGGTCGACAGGTTGCGTGTAGCCCAAATAGAGTTCTTCCAAGTTGGGTCGCAGGACTTTCAGTTCAAACAGGTTGGAGTCACGTTCCAAGCCGGCTTGAATCTCGGCTGTCATGCCGCGCACCATCATGCGCATGGAACGGCCTTCACATGATCGATGCAGAATCTGCAGGGTGTCTAGTTCCGCAGGCAATGCCAATAACGTATCGCGAAGGGAAAACGTCAGCATGCGGACTTGCGTTTTGAGATCTTCCAGTGGGGCCACCACTTGCAATCGCCCTTCATGCAAAATGGCCACCCAGTCGGCGACACGTTCGACTTCGTGGATCTGATGACTGCTGAGAAACACCGTTTGCCCAGCCGCGGCGCGATCGACCATACTTTCCAAAAAGGAACGACGGACCAGAGGGTCGAGCCCAGAAGTTGGCTCGTCCAAGATTAACAGATCGGGATCAAAGGCCATCGCCAGGGCCAAGGCGACTTTGGCGCGCATGCCTTTGGACAGACTGCGAATTTGTGCTTCGGCGGGCAGTGTAAAGTCCGCGCATAGGTTGGCATAACGTTCCAAAAATCCGGCGGCATAGAAGCCTGATGCGTACCAACCGGCTTCACCGATGGTCATCCATTCGTACATACCTGGTGCGTCGGCGACATAACCCACGCGGCGTCGCAAGGCCATGGGCTCCTTTTGCGGATCCATGTCACAAACGCGCACACTGCCGGCGGCAAAGCGATGGTAGCCCAGCAACCCGCGAATAAGCGTTGACTTACCCGCTCCGTTTTCGCCCAGGAGTGCAAAGACACAACCGCTTGGTACCTGGAACGAAACATCGCTCAGCACCGTCCGCCGACCAAACTTTTTGGAAACATGGTCGACCGAGATAACCATCTTTTGAGTCTTGTCGCTCATGCCTGTGCCCCTTCGTTTCGTGTGGCCTGCTTAATCGCCTTGTCAAACATTTCACGCAATCGTTCGGGTTCCAGTCCGCCGCGAATCGCGTCTTCGACCACGGCGGTTAACCGTTGGCCCAAGAGCGTTTGTCGATCGCTGACACAACGTCGCTTGGCACCCGCACACACCGCGATGCCTCGACCGCGGAGACTTTCGAGAACTTCTTCAGTTTGAAGTTCTTGGTAGGCACGTTGAATCGTGTTGGGATTCACGGCTAGCTTCTTGGCCAGTATCCGCACGCTGGGCAGTAACTGACCAGGCACAAGCGTGCCTTCGGCTACGGCAAATTTGATCTGCCGCATGACTTGTTCAAAGATCGGCATACCATTGTTCGGCTCAATCGTCAGTTGCATGGAGCACCCTCCCGTATTGGTGTACTGGTGTGATAGTACACCGGCGTGCGCGTACTGTCAAGCGCGAGCCGTCAAGTGCGGACAAGTTTTTTTCGACGCGTAGCCATCCGTCGCCAGACGGTGGTTTGCCGTAGCCACCCGTCGCCAGACGGTGGATTGCGTTAGAGGGAGAAACCACCGCTTGGCAGCGGGTGGCTACGAGATCCCCTTGGCAGCGGGTGGCTACCTCAGTCCAGCGAATCTAAGCCAAGTTCGTTGGCTGGCCGGTCCAGTAAACTCTCGTTCTTCACTTCTGCGGCCAGTTGAGAAGGGTCCGCAGGCAGAGTCGTAGTGGGTGACAGGTTGGTAATCGCGACCACCAAATTGCGTTGTTGAACAGCGATCACCTGCACATTCTGGCCGGCGTCAATCGAGCCGCTTTCGCAAGTTGCGTTGTAGTTGCGTCGATTAATACGCACAAAGCCATAGGGCATGAGGGGGCTCTGCACCACACCTACCTGGCCGATCAACTCTTGCAATTGAGCATTTGGCGAATTGGATTGGACTGGCTGAGACACGGGTGCCTTTAAAATGACGCGCCGTCCAATAGGCGTGTAAGGCCAGATGCGAATGGCTACGACCAAGAATACAGGGATGGCCACCAGCAACAGCACCAGCATGGAAACGCCGGCGATGTAACTACTGCGGAAAGCAAAGAAAATGCTGACCGTAGCCGCCAGCAAACTAGCCAACGCCAGAGAGCCGCCGCTGGGTACAAGCAAATCGGCTGCCGCTAAAGCACCAGCCAACAAAAAACACAGAATAGCAATGAGCAAGGGATCCATACCGATTAGCATACCCTCAATAGCCCGCGAAGCTCAAGGTGGCACAACTCTGGGCCAGCCTGTTGTGTCTCTGTCAGACCGCGACGAATTCGCAGCCCTCAAATCTGGTTTTCTTCGGTTGCGGGCAAAGATCGTAAGCTGGGGCACTCTTGCCCGTCATCTCAATTTCAACTCGGGCAAGAGCGCCCAAGCTGCGATCCAAGCTCGGTTGCGTTTGTGGAACGACGACTCGTCGCCACCTCATCCAGCTAGTTCCTGTCGGTGTTGTTGACGGTGGTACAACTGCATAAGTGGTGTATCGGTGGTTCCATGAAGAAAGATGCTGAGCAGGATCGTGACGACGCAGCAGTCGGCAAGCAATACTAAATCGGCAGAAGACTCGTCGGCGATCCCCAACTTAATGGCATGGGACCGATAATAGAGAGTGCCAATGCCGCGGATGCCGAACCAAGCAATTAAACCTCGCTGCAAAGGTGTGACCGATTTGGCCCGCAACGTCGCGAACACGCACACGGGGCGTACCAAAAAGAGCATGCCGACTGCGAACAGCCAGATTCTCCAGTTCGTAAAGTCGGTGTTGTAAATCATGGCCCCGACCACAAAAACCAAGAAAACTTTGACGATCTGCTCGAGTGCCGAGCCCACTTCTGTTTGTTCCCGCACGAGCGCGACGGGGGTGTCATCGTCAGCCTGGTTGCTACTGTCCTGTGGAGCGGATTCATCCGTGGCGCTCATCTCAATCCGACGTAAGCTAATGGCGGCGGCAAAAACTGCTAGAAACGCATAGGTGTCTAGTGCCAACGCGATTCCGTAGATAATCGCGATCAAGCCGATTGTTAATAATTCACCGCTCGATCCCTGGCCGTCCGCCAGTTTTCGAAACCATAGTATGCATCGACCCAACAGGTGGCCACCAATGGCGCCTAACATCACACCGCCACATACCTTCCACAGCAGGTCAATCAAGACCCATCTCCAGAGTCCCTCACCAAGTTCGTGCGCTGCTGGGTTGGCCAAGCCGATCGCTAGCAGGACGAACGGGAAGGCCGTTCCATCGTTCAAACCTGCTTCGCCAGTTAAACTCTGCCGCAGGCGGTCGTCGTCGCTGGGATGGTGTATCTGGATCTTATCCGCTAGCACCGGATCCGTTGGAGCTAACACGGCCCCTAGTAAGAGGGCCAAGGGCAGCGGCAATGAAAGCAGTTGCGAGGCCAATAGCGTCGTCAGCGCGATCGTGAAGACCATTGTCAGCGTAGCCAGTATTACGGGGGCTTTCCACCGGCCGCTTTGCAAAGGAATCCGCATCTTTATGCCAGTTGCGTAGAGCGAGATGATAACGGCAATTTCGCTGGCAATCTCTAGGATGTCGGCATTGGCAATCAAATCAATGTTTACGAGATCAAGAAACCACGGTCCGGCGACCAGGCCGCCCAGCAACTGCAGGTGCACGCCCGCCAACCACCGATTTTTCAATAGCGGCTCTAGCGCACTTACAAACATGAGCAGTACACCAACCAAGATGTACCACTGCACGGAGTCACTCAGCACAACAAATTCCCATTCCAAAGAGCGG
>JADLDX010000510.1 GCA_020846515.1 Pirellulaceae bacterium | reverse complement strand
CCGACCAGAATGCCAATGATCGCAATGACTACCAACAACTCAACTAACGTAAACGCGCGCACTCTTTGCATCGAATGGTTCATTTCTAGTGGTAACTAGCTGGACAGCGCCACTTTGAATCAAAATCACAGTGATTCGCTGCTATTTCTTAGATATTAGCCGTATTGGCGTTAGCCCCGGTTTTCGCTGAAAAAACCGGGGCTAACGCCCAGCGGCTGATTCAAAGTGGCAACCCGTTACGACCACAACGCAAACCCTATGCCTGAAAGATAAATGGACGTTTCTCCAGGCTTTTCGAACTATTGAACCATAGACGATGGCAAAATGGTCGGCCGACTGGCCAACGAATCGCCACTGGCGCTCACGAAAGCGTCAGGCATGTGGAGTCGTGCCGGCGCGTCGACGCTCATGGTAAAGCACCAGAAACCATTTTGTCGGGCGATTTCAGCCTCTTGGGCCTGCTGTACAATAGAACCGACTGGTTAGTTGGGACGCTACTGAGAGACTATCGCATTTCTTGTAGGATGAATGAGTGGACGCGCAGGCAGAGCAACAGATTCGCAGATCGGTTGAGCAACTGGCTGAGCGGGCTGTTAGGCTCTATCGTTGGCGCGCTGGGCTGTGGTGCGTTGGCGCGTCGCTGTTGTCCACTGTCTGTTTCGTGGCCTTCGATTATGGCCTACATGTCGAAGAAGTTGGCTTGCGTTGGATGTTGAGCTTGTTGTGGTTAGCGTCCACTGCGGCGATCGCGACCTATTTTCTACCCTCGGCCTGGCAGTTTTCGCTCTCCCCCGTCCGCGTAGCGCAGTGGATCGAGCAAAAGCGACCTGAGTTACGAGGCGAATTGAGCAACCTGGTGGCCGTTGGTGAATTGCCGCTGGAAGATTTGCGATTTGGATCTCAAGACCTGCGCACAGCCGCTCGCAAGATGGCCAGCCACCCGCTAACCGAATTGCCGTGGCACAGCTTCCTTGATCCCAGGCCAACACGTCGCGCGGCGTTGATGTGTGGCCTGAGCATCGCGGTCGTAGGTCTGTTGCTAGCCGTTGCCCCGGCTGCCAGTCGAGGCTTGCAACGCATCGCATTTCCATGGGCCTCAGCGCCTTGGCCTAAGTCCGATCAACTGGAACTGGTCAGCCTGCCTTCCATGATTGCGATCGGCAGCGAACTAGAAGTTCAGGTGATTGATCGCCGTCCCCCGTTTCCTGCCGACGTTCAGCTTCAGTTGCAGAGCCAGAACGATCGCTCAAATTCAGGCAATGCAAATTTAGGAAATTCGGATTCAGGAAAGATTGTAACCCTGCCGCTGCGCGTGCTGGGCGACTTGGCTCTCGTCACACTGCCAGCGATGGAGGCCGATTTCTCGATTCGACCAGTTGGTGGTGACGACCGAGACACGACCTGGCAAAACGTTCGAGTGGCCCGTTTACCGGACCTGGTTGAACATCACTTTAATGTCCAACCACCGGCCTATTCTGGCCAAACAGGGGCTCGACTTGTAGGACAGCGCATAGAGGTACTGAGTGGATCGGAAGTCTCGTTTCACGGCCGGTTTGATGCGCCCGTGCGCTCCGTGAAGGCGATACCGATCGCCACGACCAGCACTACACCTGGAACGCGTGTGTCGTCCAACAATCAAGCTGTAACGGATCCCATACCGGGCCTGTCCGCCTGGGACGCACAGGTCGCCAGTGACGGGCAGAGTTTTCAGTTGTTCGCTAGCGGCGACGTCAATTCGAGCTTAGAGCAAGATCGAAGCTGGCAGTTATCGCTGGAAACCATTGATGGGTTAGTTGTTCGCGATGACCATGTGTGGACGATTCGTATCATCCGCGACCGTGAGCCTACGCTTACGCTAGTACCGATCGAACCACAGATCATTACACGACAAGCGGTGCTGCCAATTGTCGGTCAGGCCAGCGACGACTTGGGTTTGGTCGAAGTTACCTTGATCGTGCGCGCGGAGAGTAGCGGCAGCGCCAGCCGGGATGCTGCGTCAAACCCAATTCGCCAAACGCTATGGCAACGCGCCGCTCCTTCGACAACCAGTCCACCGGCCGCTAGTGCTGAGGCTTCGTCAACCACAGCAGTCACTCCAACCACCGCCGACGCACTCGACTTGCCCTCGAAACAAGTTGATATATCAACTATTTGGCAAGCTGCCGATCTGCGTTTGGTCGCTGGTGAATCGGTCACGGTGGAAATGGAAGCTCGCGACACGGCCGGTCAGACAGCCCGAAGTTTGCCGCAAACTCTTCAGATCCAAGACGAACAAGCCGTGTTGGCTCAGTTGCAAGCCAAGCAAGCCGAGACCTTTGGGCCGTTGCGACAATTGTTGGAGTCGCAGAAGCGCAACCAGCAAGCGATCGATCGCACGCGGAACATCGTTCGACAAACGGAACAAGTGGAACAATCGCAGGTCGATGCGTTGTCCAATGTTCGACAGCTTGAGCAAAGCGTAGCCGAAACCTTGACCAGCGGACCACGCAGTTTGCTGAACGAACTGAACCAGTTGCAGCAGCAGTTGTCGCGTAACGCACTGGCCGATTCGAATTTGGCCGAAGAGTCAGGGCAGTTGAGCCAGCAAATCCAGCAATTGCAATCCGAATCATTGGAACCGGCGCTTAAATCATTGGACGAAGCCGAGCGTTTGCTGCGTCAGGCCGAAACGGATACCGGTTCGCTGCCCGCCGCCATCGATCAACTGAATCGTGCCGCCCAGTCACATCAACGGGTCACGGATCAGTTGGCGCGCCTGGTTAATTCCGTGGCTGCTGCCGAGTCGTTAGCCGATGTACACAAGCAGATCCAAGAACTCGCCACCCAGCAAGACTCACTCCTGGCGGAAACGCAGCGTTTACAGATCGAACAAGTCATCGATCCGCGTAGCAAACAGACTTCCGGTAAACGCGTCGGTGTGCGTTCCGATCAACAAAGCCTCGCGCGGTCTGTTGAAGACCTGATCAATAAACTAGGTCAAAAACTGGAGACGTCTTCCACTAGCAGCCCACCGTCTACACCACCAGAGGATCCGGCCAATAACCCAGCTGGTAATAGTGAGTCCGCTGATTTGGATACAGCGCTCGATACGAATGCCCGCGCCGTGTTGCAAGCCGCCAAAACATCTTTCGTCGACCAGCGGGTCGCTGATCAAATGCGACAAGCCGCCGAATTGGTCGAAGCTGAACAGTTGTCCGATGCCGTCAAGACACAGCGTTTGGTGGCTGAGTCACTTGAACGTGTCGCCAGTCATTTCCGCGCTCGCGACGGTGGTAATCTGGCGTCCAGTTCAGAGAACCTCCAAGAAATCGCCGAGCAATTGCGGACGTTGGTCGACCAGCAAGGCGAGATGACTGGTCAATTGAAGCGCGCCCAGACCTCTAACGCTGATATCAGCGAAACGGCAGATCTGGCCAGGCAGCAAGCGGAATTGGCCAAACGTGTGGAAAGCATCGCCCAGCAAGCTCGAGAGTCTTCGAGCCAACGCCTGATCCAGTCGCTCGAGTCCGCTCAGGCGGCCGCCCAGCGCGCAAGCCAACAAGCTTCTGATCGAGAACTCAGCGAGGCAAGTCAAAGCGCTCAAGACGCCACCGATCAACTCGTCGAAGCTCAACGCAATGCACAGCAACGCGCTGAGCAACTTGAGCAGCAGTTGGCCGAGCAACAGATGCTGGATTTGCGAGGCTTGGTTTCCGATCTGGCCAAACGCCAAGAGCCCGTGGTAGAACGACTGAAGCAATTAGCCGATCCACAGCCGACCCAGCCAGAGCCAAACATCGCGTCGGACGTAACTCGAGAAGTATGGTCAAAACAACTGCGCGAAGCCGCTGCGACAGAGGAGCAAATTCGCCAACAACTTCAAGCTCGCCATCGGTTGAGCAACCAGGCTATCGAAAGCACCGCGAATCAGACCGGAACGGGACAGGACAATGCTCATCCGACAGAAGCTCTCGATACATTTGATTGGCTGCTCAATCAATGCGACGAGGAGTTGGCCAGAACGGTAGCGGCGCTCGAACGACAGCGAGTTCGCCCGGAAGCGCTCTCCAGTGCCGAAATGACGCTCGACTTGCTGCGAGCTGCCGAGATCGCTCTGAATTCGAAACCCGTATCGCCCGACGCCACCGATCCAGATTCAAACTCAGATAACCCCAAAAGTGACCCGACGCAGGACCAACGATCTACTCAGGATCCGAACAAAAGGCGGCCAGCGCTGGCCAGTTTGAAACTGCTTCGCGAAGTGCAGACGATGATCAATTTGCGAACGGATCGTTTGCTGGAGCAAGGTCTTGAGCAATCCGATCCAGAGTTTGCACGGCTTGCCGATCAACAGCAGGCCTTGGCCGAACAAGCCGAGAAAATCATTCGAGACTTAAAATGACCCTGGGCAACTCACCCCCGCACTTTCACATGCGCATTTCAACGCCGATACTCAACTCGATCTTGACGCTTACCTTATTGTTTGCAATACGGGCGGACAGTGTTCACGGCCAGCAGTTGTCTGCACGTCCCGCAGATACACCTGCAGTATCAAGTCCGGCAGCACCAGTTACGCCAGCACCAGTTTCGCCAGCACCGATTACGCCAGCACCACCAGCACCCGCGACGCAGCGCGATCTGACCGAGGGGCTGCTCGATTTGTTGCAAGAGCCTGCCAAAAACGAACCCGATCCAAAAGCGTCCAAGTCCGGCGCGAAGCCAAGCAATGCACAGGTAGAGCCTAAGTCGAGCCAGCCTGCGATCGAGTCAACATCTCAACCTGCCAGCGATTCGTCGAAACGCACCTCGGGTGAAGACATAGGCGAGCCGCCCTTAGATCCCCTGACTGAAGTGCAGTTAGGTATGAGCACGGCGGCGGCGCGTTTGCGCACACGCACCGAGCTGGTGAAGACTCAGGGTTTGCAACGCGATATCGTGGCTCGGTTAGATGACCTGATTGGCCAACTGGAGCAACGGGCCGATTCAGAGAATAATTCCAGTCAAAGTAATTCAGACCAAAGTAATTCAGACCAAAGCAACTCAGATCAAAGCACTTCAGACCCAAACAATTCAAGCTCCAACAATTCCTCTAGCACGCCAGGGAACGCAAGCAATCGCACGCAGTCGTCTGCTCTGCCGCCCAACTCCCTCAGTCCGTCTGCCAATAATCAGTCGCCAGACCGTCGGGCATCTGACCGGTCCTCTGCGGATAAGCCCAGCAGTCCGTCCGATCGTTCGCCAAACAACTCCGCCGCTCAGCCTTCTGAGGGCCAAAGCGATGACCCAAGTAATGATCAAGAAGGAAGCCAGGATTCGACCGGCCAAGATGGGCGTGTCAGTCAACCTGGAACCGGTTCCAAGCAGGCTCGCCAAATTGTGGTGGACTTGAATGACCCGGCTGCTCTGCAACGCAGTGCTTGGGGGAGCCTGCCGGAGCGCGTGCGCGAACAAATGCAATCCCGCATGGTTGAACGTTTTCTGCCAGGATATCGCGAAGAGATTGAAGCCTATTATCGGGCGCTGGCAAAATGAGCACGCACCACCAAGAGTTGCCGAAACAAATAGACTTTCGGGTGACGCGCCGTTTATTCGCCAAGCGTTCGGCACTGGTCCTCGGCCTGGGTTCGATCGCCGCCAGTGGCTGCTTGGACGAACTTGGCCTGGCGGAAGATTTACCCGCGCGGTCGGACTTCGATGATCTATACACGTTGGAGGTTGATAACGCTATTCGATCTGGTTTGGGACTGCTCTTGCGAAATCAAAACTCCGATGGCAGTTTTTCTAGCAACGATCACGGTCGCAACGTGGGTGTATGTTCGCTGATTGGTTTAGCGTTGCTCAGTCGTGGAGTGCGTTCGGGCATCGGTCGCGCGGGCGAAGGGCTCCAGAAAATTGGTCAATATGTGCTGGCTGCTTCTCAGGAGAGCGGGTTTTTAACTGTCTCTGGGGCGACCAGTCATGGTCCGATGTACGAGCATGGTTTTGCTACCCTGTTTTTGGCCGAATTGCATGGCACCGACCCGGACTTGGATGTCCGCCCAAGATTGTCGGCAGCAGTAGACCTGATTGTTCGCTCGCAGAACAACCAAGGCGGTTGGCGTTACGACCCACGGCCGACCGATGCCGATTTGTCGGTTACGGTTTGCCAGGTGATGGCGCTGCGGGCGGCTCGCAACGCGGGTGTTGGGGTGGCCAAGGAGACGATTGACCGGGCTGTCGACTACATCCGACGCAGTCAGAATCCGGATGGCGGGTTTATGTACCAAAGGTCGGGCGGACAGAGTCGTTTTCCGCTGACCGCTGCCGCAGTGGTCGCTTTGTACAACGCGGGCATCTATGATTCGTCGGAGATTGATGCGGCTATAAAATATCTGCAAGAAAATTTTGCGGCTTGCTCATCCTTGCAGCGCGAAACATTCTTTTACTATGCACACTATTACTCCGTGCAAGCCTTTTGGCATCGCGGAGGCGATCAGTGGAAGCAGTGGTATCTGCGGCTTCGGCGGATTTTGTTGCAACTGAAGACGGACAAACAGGGTTGGTTTGACTTTCACAGCAGTGAATATGGAACGGCCATGGCCTGCCTCATTTTGAATATGCCCCGCACGGTGCTGCCTATTTTCCAACGTTAGTAAGGCGATTTCTCCAGTGTCCGCAGTCAATGACTTGTCGAAACGGCTGATCGCCAATGTCGAACGTGCCATAGTTGGCAAACGCAAGCAGCTCATCTTGTCGCTGGTTTCCTGGTTTTCGGGCGGGCACATTCTGCTGGAAGATGTGCCTGGCGTAGCCAAGACGATGCTTGCCCGTGCGCTCGCGCTCAGTTTGGGCTGTACATTCAAACGCATTCAATGCACGCCCGACTTGCTGCCGTCTGACATTACGGGGGCATCGGTCTTCAATCCGAAAACGGTCGAGTTTGAATTTCGACCTGGGCCGGTCTTCACGCAGATTCTACTGGCCGACGAAATCAATCGCACGACTCCGCGCACGCAAGCCGCTTTGCTGGAAGCGATGGCCGAAGGACGTGTGACAGTGGATGGTGTGACCCATGTCCTAAAACCTCCGTTCCTGGTCATCGCTACTCAAAACCCTGTCGACCATGAAGGCACGTTTCAATTGCCCGAAGCGCAGTTGGACCGCTTCTTGATGAAGTTCACACTTGGGTATCCTTCGATGGATGAAGAGGCGCGGATGCTGGACATGTTGCAGCACGAGCACCCCATTGACCAACTCAAGCCGGTGGCGACAGCACAGGAGTTGATCGAAGCCCAGCGCAGTGTTCGCGATGTGCATGTCGACCCTAAAGTTCGCCAATACCTGTTGCAGATCGTACACGATTCACGCACACACGAAGCACTTGCGCTCGGTGGCAGTCCGCGCGCTTCGATTGCACTGCTGCGTAGTTCGCAAGCCATGGCAGCTGTGCTGGGACGCAACTATGTCTTGCCAGACGATGTTAAAAAAGTTGTTGGGGCCGTTATGGGGCATCGCTTGATTCTCAAGCCAGAGAGTCGCTTGCGAAAGATGACCACCCAGAGTGTCTTGGACGAAATCGTATCGGAGATCGCTGTGCCCAGCGTGTCAGCCAACGATGCTACCGGCCTGGCCGCTTCGTTATGATGACCTGTTTCGTTATGCAGCCCAATTTCGTTATGAAGCCCTGTATCGTCAGGCATTGAGATCGTAAGAAAGACTGACAATCCAAATGCGAATGGTGGCGGGTATCGCACTCTTGCTGTTGATCGGCATGCTGACTGGTGCCAGCATGTTGGTGTATGCCGCCTATGTCTTGATCGCCGTCTATTGGTTAACGCTGGCCTTGTCGCGCCGCTGGGCTGATTCGCTCAAGGCGAGCCGCAAATCTAGTGCGTATGAGGTGGAGATCGGGCAGTCGATTCAGGTCAGTTTGAAACTGGAGAACACGGATCGTTGGCCTATCGTCTGGATGCTCCTGGAGGACGCAGTGCCTAGAGCGGCTCTGCTGGGGCCGCCGCCAGCTTTACAACTGGAAGGCAGCAATTTGCGATTGTGTTATTTACCTAGTCGACAAACGAAGTTGCATTCATACCGACTTACCGCCCTGCGTCGCGGTTATTTTCAGATTGGACCCTTGATTGCTGAGACGGGTGACTTGTTTGGCTTGCATCGACGATTTCGTACTGTCACCAAAGCGGAAACGTTGTTGGTCTTACCCAAAATCGTTCCGTTGGCCGGGTATGAGATAGCCAGCCAAAGACCGGTAGGGGAAGTGCGCGTCACCTATCGATTGATGGAAGACCCGACATTGATTTCTGGGATTCGCAAATATGAACGCGGCGATCCGATGCGCAGTGTACATTGGCGCGCCACCGCGCGGACCGGAACTTTGCAGAGCAAGCAGTATCAACCGACAAGTGTAGCTGGTGCTACACTTGTGCTTGATCTGCACCGCTTGTCCAATCCAGATCGCCACGAGCCTATCAGGAGTGATTTGGCCGTTATGGCGGCAGCATCCATCGCCCATACCCTGATGCAGATGCAACAGCAGTTCGGCTTGGTCAGCAATGGACGCGACGCAGTAGATCGCATGGCCGAAGAGCAGATGCGCGAGTACGAATCGCGAGCATCGGCTCAGCGAGCTTCCGCCATGCGGACTCGGAGCGAACGCCTCCAACCGGTGACGATCCCTCTAGGTCGTGGCGCGGAACATTTCATGTACATGCACAAGACTTTGGCACGACTGGAACGGACCGATGGCCTGGAACTGCCTGAGTTCCTGTTCGAGATCCAGGGTCGCCTATCGCGACATGCCACTGTCCTGGTCATTGTGCAACAAGTTGACGAGCCAGCGGCATTGGCCCTGGGCATGTTGAAACGACAAGGTTACTCGGTCTCAGCGATCGTCAATAACTACGACAACGATGCCTACACCGATGCCGTCGGTCGCCTGATGGCCCAGCGTATCGGCGTCCATCATCTGCTCGATGAAGCCTCGATCGCTGAGATATGCGTGAGCTTGGTAAGTTAGTTTGCTGCTGCGCAGCAACCGAACTAACCCTCCCAAGCGCAGCTTAGGGAGGGTCGAAAATCACGCCTTCAGCGTAGATTTTCGGGGAGGGTGCATGCGCCGCACAGACGAGTTCGCAGTGAAGTGCTTCATGCCTTG
>JADLDX010000509.1 GCA_020846515.1 Pirellulaceae bacterium | reverse complement strand
TCAGACAGCGCCGATCGAGCGGGCTGAAGCCGGGCAGATTGTGGCCGTGGCCAAGCAAGAAGAACTGCACACCGGTACCATCCTAGGCGATGTTGAATTGCCCCCTATTCCGTTTCCCAAGCCCATGGTGGGTCTGGCCTTGGCCCCCAAGAGTCGTGGCGATGAAAATAAATTGGCTGCTGCTCTCCATAAGCTGGTCGAAGAGGATGCGACACTGCGACTGGACCGCGACTCACAAACCAGTGAACTGGTCATCACTGGTATGAGCGAGTTTCATTTGAAGATGATCCTCGAGCGGCTACACTTCCGCGACAAACTGGATGTGGAGACCAAGGACCCCAAGATTCCGTTCCGAGAAACCATTCAAGCGGAGGCGGAAGGCATGTATCGCCACCGCAAGCAGAGCGGCGGTCGAGGGCAGTTTGGCGAAGTGCACATTCGTATGTTCCCGTTACCTTTGGGAACGGATATCGAGTCGTTTGTCAGCAAGGCTCGCTGTCCCAATATGAAGGAGTACCACTACGACGAAAGCCACAACTTCTTGTGGATCAACTCAGTGGTTGGTGGCACCATCCCCACCAACTTTCTGCCGGCGATCGAAAAGGGATTTAAAGAACGCATGGCGCGAGGCGTGATTGCCGGTTTCCAGGTGCAGGATGTGGCGGTCGAAGTGCACTTTGGCAAGTACCATGACGTCGACAGTAGCGAAGCGGCCTTCAAGATCGCCGGCTCGATGGCTTTTCGCGATGTGTTCTTGCATGCGCGTCCCTGCCTGTTGGAACCGGTGGTCAAGTTAGATGTGACCACTCCCGAGACGGCGGTGGGCGATATCTATAGCGACATGAGCACGCGGGGGGGACGGGTGATCGGCAACGATACCATTGGTGGCGGATTTCAGGTAATTCACTGCGAGATTCCGATGCGCGAAGTTTTACACTACAACCGCACGCTCAGCAGTTTGACCGCTGGCCAGGGCAGTTACCTGGTCGAGTTCAGCCATCATGAGATCATGCCGCCGAATATCCAGCAGCAAATCCTCTCTCAGACCAAGATTCGAGAGGAAGAAGAGGTCCACGCCTGATCTAGGGGCCACTACTCCAAGGAAATCGGATTTGTTGGTAACATTGGCCACCGGTGTGGGTGCTCCACGCCGGTGGTTATGCTGCCAGACCCGATTGTTCCTTTTCAAAACCGATTGTCAGACTATGAAAGCCGTCGCCGTCCGCCCAGGTACTCCCAATAGCGTCCATAGCCGCGATATTCCTGAACCAAAATTGAGCGCAGTCCCTGGTGGAAAAGGAATTCGTGTCAAGGTTCTGAAGGTTGGTGTCGATGCGACCGACCGTGAAATCAATGAAGCCCTTTACGGCAACGCACCTCCGGGAGATGACTACCTGGTGTTGGGCCACGAGTGTTTCGGCGTCGTCATGGAAGTCGGCGATAAGGTGACATCCGTCAAACCGGGTGACTACGTAACGGCTACCGTGCGTCGCCCCGGTGGTTCGATCTATGACCAGATCGGCACCTATGACATGACCAGCGAAGAAACCTACTACGAACGCGGCATTAACCTGCTGCACGGCTACCTGACTGAGCAGTTCGTCGATGGTGAAGAGTATGTGGTCAAGGTCCCTAAAGGCCTGAAACATTTGCATGTGCTGATGGAGCCGATGAGCTGTGCGGCTAAAGCAGTGCAGCAAGCCTACGAGGCGCAGCGGCGCATGCGAGTCTGGCGCCCCAAGCGTGCATTCGTTCTGGGAGCTGGTCAAATCGGGTTGCTATCTACCCTACTGTTGAAGCTGCGTGGCCTGGAAGTGTACACGTTGGCGCGGGCGGCTGGCCCACACCTGAAGAGCGAAATTGTGGAAGGCATGGAAGCGACCTACATCAGCACGCAGCAAACCAGCTTGCAAGACTTGTCGAGCCGAGTCGGCAAAGCGGACCTGATCATCGATGCCACTGGCAGCAGTCGCATCGCCTTCGAAGCCATGAGCGTCCTGGGCCACAACGGCGTGTTGGTCTGGACCAGCATCACCGGTGGTAAGAAAGATACCGAAGTCCCTTCGGACAAAATCAATCTCGAATGGGTGCTCGGCAATAAACTGCTCGTCGGCTCGGTCAATGCCAATCGCGAATATTTCGAGTCGGGCATTAAAGACATGGCCTTGGGTGAGGTGATGTATCCTGGCGTGATAGAGCGAATTTTGACCAATCCGGTGCAAGGTTTGGACAACTATCAAGAAATGATGCGTTTGCTGGTTGAGGATAATACGGCCTTAAAAGTCTATGTAAACGTGGCGGATGAATAGTCAGTTGTGCCTTTCCAATAAAGTGATGATCTATCGCGGCAACCGGTGTTGGTTGATCGCTGGGGTGATGGCTTGGTTGATCGCTGGGGTCTGTCTGCTGGGTTGCAAGCCCAACTCGACAACCAAGGCTATCGAAAAGTCGGTCGACCAGCGAGAACTGACAGCGGAAATGGCCGACGTGCCGTTTGAGGAACAACTGGCTCAGGTCTTGGCAGGCACTGGCCATGAGATTCGTTTAGAACGTTCGTCGGTGTCGGCTGAACAGTTGCCGGCACTGGCCAAGGCCACTCAGCTGCGCGCGCTGATTCTGGACGCAGGGGTCATGCGCGACCAGGATATTCAATGTCTGACCAGTCTGTCGACATTGGAACACTTGCGGCTGCGCAACAGCCCGTTAACCGATCAAGCCTTGAAAGATATGGCCAACGGTCAGTTGGACGAATTGCGTATTTTGAATCTACCTCAAGCCAAACTGACGGCCGATGGTTTGCGCGAGCTGGCTCGACTGCCGCGCCTCCGAAATCTGAGAATTGGCGGTCGAAGTATCGACGATGCTGCGATTGTGGCGTTGGCCAAGTGCCCCGCGCTGAGCAGTCTGCATCTAATCCAGCCTGGCATTACCGACCAGTCGTTAGAGACGCTGGCCGGTATGGCAGAGTTGTCGTCGCTATACATTGACGATTGCCCGCTCAGCGATGCGGCTTGGGAAAAGTTGTTTGCTGCTCGTCCCAAAATGCATGTGCACATCGATCAATCGCACCACGATCTCGATCCGCACACAGATAAACACTGAATCGGCAAACATAAGCCCTGGTTTGGCAAGTACTCAGTCAGTGTGCGTTAGAAGCATCAGCTATGAAGGTAGCATTAGCCGCGTTAGGCAGTCACTTTCTTTGATTTGTAGCGTAACGGCGCAAGCCGTACGGTGAGTTTCCTAGCAAATCAACGTCGGCACCGGACGGCTCGCGCCGTTCCGCTTCTAATCAGGTACCGGACGGCTCGCGCCGTTCCGCTTCTAATCAGCCGCAAGCGCGCTAGCGTCCGGTTTAGCCCGACTACAGCGACTCCGCGTGAGAGCCAGCCCAAGCTCTAGCGTTCTGGTTCGATCGATGCGGACATGCTGCCTTTGCAATTCCGACTGCGATCGTCTTTGCCGAACGCATGAATTTGATCACGCTTCAGTTCGGCATGTTCGCGGGTCGTGGTCAAGCAGACAGCGCGGCCGTCTGTGTCGACGGTCTTGGCTAATTGAAAAGCCGTTTCGGCGGTGTGGCCAAACAGGGAACGCAGCATTTCAATCACATAGTCGTATGTGTGGTTGGGATCATCCCACAGCACGACATGATAGCGCGGCTGACGCTTGGGCGGCGGATCTTGAGGTTTGGCTTTACGTACGCGGACAGGTTCCGCGACATCCGGTTCCATGACGGCTGCATCGGATTGGGACATTATGGATGCAATCTCCTGAGTACTGAAACAACACGCAAGTGATCACCAGCGCAGTTGAGCAGGGGTTGTTGGACGGATACTATCCGCCTTTCACGCCGAGAGGCTGCTCATACGCTGGTATTTTAAGGTGTGGGTGCGAAGCACACAAACTTGGAATAACCGGATATATTGTAACGCCCGGTAGGGGTGGTTTTTCAAGCATCTTTGATACGATCCGACCTAAAAGTTTCCGCTTATGTCAGTCTTAGCCACGCTTGATCGTTATCTTCAGCAAAGTCAACCTGACCATCTTGAACAACTTAAGCACTGGTTGCGCATACCCAGCGTCAGCGCGGAACCCCTCTGTAGCGGTGAGGTGCGTAAGTCTGCCCAGTGGGTGGCCAATGCTTTGCGCGGCCAGGGTTTTCAATGTGAAATGATTGAAACATCCGGGCCGCCCTTGGTTTATGCAGAAAGTCCACCAGTGCCTGGTCGGCCGGTAGCGCTGGTTTATGGTCACTACGATGTCCAGCCGCCCGATCCGCTGGACAAGTGGATTTCGCCAGCCTTTGAGCCGACCGAACGCGATGGTAATTTGTACGCGCGCGGGGCGACCGACGACAAGGGGCAAGTTTTTACGCATGTGCTTGGCGCGGCCGCTTGGGCTGGCACTGCCCAGTCGCTGCCCTTGCAGGTCAAGTTTCTGATCGAAGGCGAAGAAGAAGTCGGTAGTTCGCAATTGGCCGCAACTTTACCGGCGATCAAAGATCGACTAAGTGCCGACGTGATCGTCATCAGCGATTCATCACAATACGGTGCCGGCCAACCGGCCATTACCTATGGCCTCCGCGGGATCGCCTATTACGAGTTGAGATTGCATGGTCCCAAGCAGGATTTGCACTCCGGCAGTTTCGGCGGCGCGGTGCACAATCCGGCTATCGCCTTGTCGCGTTTGATCAGTCAAATGATCGACCAGCAAGGGCGCATTCAACTGCCGAACTTTTACGATAGCGTTAAGCCGCTGGCGGAATCGGAGCGAGAAATGTGGCGCGGGCTGGGGTTTGATGACCAGCAGTTTGCCAATCAATTGGGAGTTAGTGGGCTGCAGGGTGAAGTCGGCTATTCAACCCTCGAGCGACGCTGGGCCAGGCCCACGCTGGACGTCAATGGCTTGATGGGCGGCTATCAAGGGGAAGGCGGCAAGACCATCATACCCAGTTGGGCAGCGGCCAAGCTCAGTTTTCGATTGGTGCCCAACCAATCGCCCGAGGCCGTAACGGTTCAACTGAAGCAGTTTTTAGCCGAGCATGCGCCGGTCGGCCTGCGTGTAGAGTTGATCGAAATGCACGGGGGCAGCGGTGTGGTCGTTGATCCAGATAGTCCATATATGGCTGCGGCCAGTCAAGCCATTGCGGATTCATTTGGTAAATCGCCAGTGCTCATTCGCGAAGGCGGCTCGATTCCGATCGTGGCCCGCATGGTTGAGGCCACCGGAGCCGACGTGTTGCTGCTGGGGTGGGGGCTGGAGGACGACGGGGCTCACAGTCCCAATGAGAAATTCTGCATCGCTGATTTTTATCGTGGCATTCGCGCCAGCGCCCATTTATGGCACTATTTGGCCCAGGTAAGCAGTTAGCGGTTAGCGGTTAGCGGTTAGCGGTAAGCAGTAAGCAGTAAGCAGTAAGCAGTTAGCAGCCCGAGTCGAGTTGGCTGAGTTGGCTAAAGCAATTCATGTAAGAAATAGGAACGGAGTGATCGATGCTTGATCGAAAAACGATTGTCGAAAACGTCGAGCTGATCAAGGAGAATTGTCGGCGGCGCGGTGCGCAGTGCGACGTAGATCGACTCGTCGAGATCGAAGC
>JADLDX010000508.1 GCA_020846515.1 Pirellulaceae bacterium | reverse complement strand
TGCTGCGGTTGGCACCTGTCAAATCTGGTCCCAACGCTTTGCCTTCCCCAAATAGTTTATGGCAGTTCGCGCAGTTCTTCTTAAACTGCTCGGCGCCCTGAGCTCGATCGGCCTTGCCTAAAACATCGGCTGTTAAGTGCTTTTGCCACTTGGCGATGGTATCCAATCGCGCTTGAGGCGTGTCTTGCACGATGCCCCATTTGCTGTCGATGATGGACTTGATCTGCGGATTATTAAATGCCAATAACTGCCGAACTTGTGAGGGCGTTAAGTCATGCGCGTTGACTCGTCCATCATCGATTGCCTTGGCCAACTGAGTGGCATACGCTTCTCGGCTGGCTAACGTGTCCAGTGCTCGCGCCTTGTTGCCGTCTTTAAAACCACTTAGGCGTTTGAGTAATTGGCTGGGCGTATCGGGATGATCGAAGGCGGTTAAGGCTTCGATCGCAGCATCTCCGATAGCCCGGTCGTTGAGGAGGTTGAACAGGATGGGTACAGCTTCCGTATCTTTGGCTTGTGCCAGAGCCTGAATGGCTTGTTCGCGCGCGACGGCGTCGGCATTACCGTTTTGTGCCAGTCGACGCAGGTCGCTCATAGCGGTGCCGTCGCCAAACATCACGGCCAGTGCATCGACCGCCAGATTTAGTTCTGGGTGCTTGGCGGCTCGCAGGCGGCCTTCGATCTCCTGCCATGCCGGTGGTGCTTGCACGCGAGCTCGTCCTGCCAGGCCAGTCTTGAAAGCCACCAGTAGCTTGGCCGATTGTTCCAGCTGCGCTGGCTGCGCCAGGTGGCGACTAACGAACTCTAAGGTTGGTGCCGATACATCATGAGGCGTTCCATGTTCGTGAGCGCGGCGTCGAACGGCAAATTGTTGTAACTTTGGATTGGACTCCAGTAACTCCAGCATGCCAGTTTGCATCGCGACCGGTTCGATGCCGTACCAGGTCATCAACGTCAGGTTGTTTTCGGCGGCGATCGTACGCGCATTGTCTTCACATCCCAGCAGCGCGGCGCTCAAGCTCCAGCGACCTGCCGGCTCATACTTTTGCAAGATCGATACCAGTGACAAGAGTACGTTGGCCGCTTGTGGCTGCGAAGCGAGTTTCACTAGCGATGAAAGATGTCGCTGCCGGAAGGTCGAATTGGCTCCCGCCAACTGCACGGCATAAGCGACAGCCAACGGATCGTTGGCCTTGAATGCCTCCTCAATCAGCTCGGGCGAGTTCAAATCAAATGTCTCGCGCAGCAAGAGCGACCGCAGAGTTGGGCCCGTACCGATCTCAGCTAGTGGCATCTTGGAGCCAACGGTTTCTTGACGCAGTCGCCGGGCGTGACGTCCCCACCAATCGTATCGATCAAGCGGCGTGGCCTTCAGTTTCTCAGCGAAGTTTGTGACTGGCTTGGGTAGACCGTAACTGATGCGATAGATTCGTCCGCTGGTGCGATGGATTCCATCATGATCATGGCACTCGCCGTTGTCCGACCAGTCCGAAATATACATCGCGCCTTCGGGGCCCAGTTTGATATCGACCCCGCGGAACCAATTGTTTTTGACCAGCATAAAGTCAGGTTCGCGTTTGCCTACATACCCGCTACCTTGTCGATCCAACCGGTTCACATTGACGCGGCGACCGTGAGTATTGCACATGAATATCTGACCACGATACTTCTCCGGAAAGTTATCGCCATGGTAGATCATGCCGCCGACGTGCGAGTGGCCGCCGCCCAGATCGTTGGCCACTCCATCGCGGCTTTCATTCCACTTGGTCTTCGTATCCCAGTGGTAGTGATCGGCCGTCATGTCCATCAATTCGTAGGCATGCGGATTAAAGTCTTGGCCATACATGCGTTGAAAGTGAGCGCCAGGTATCGCATGCCATAGATGACCTTGCACATTGTTGGTCATGAAAAACTGGCCATCTGCGTTGTAATCCAAGCCCCATGGGTTGGTTGTGCCATTGCAGACGACTTCGACGCTGCGGCGCGTCGGATGATAACGCCAGACACCACAGTTCATGCGTGGTCGATCGGCTGTCGGTGTGCCAGGAATTCCGGGATATGATGTATCGACGATACCATGGCGACCATACAACCAACCGTCAGGGCCCCAGGTCAGACCGCTGACAAAGTTGTGGCCGCATTCTTTGCTCCAGCCATCCAGGAAAATTTCGGGTTCAGCGTCCGGTACATCGTCGGCGTTGCGATCGGGGATAAACGACAAGGTGCCGTCATGAAGAATCCATAAGCCGCCGAAGCCCCAAGTGAGACTGGTCAGCATGAAGCCCTTGTCCCAAAACACTTTCCGCGAATCGTGAACACCATCGCCATCTTTATCTTCCAAGATGATGACGCGATCGCGTAGCTTGGTTTCATAAGGGCCACCGCTGTAGCTGTAATTCTCCGCGACCCATAGACGGCCACGATCATCAAAGTCCATGCAGATTGGTTGTTGAACCGCTGGATCTGTAGCAAACAGGGTGGCTTGAAAGCCTGGCGGCAACTCAATTAATTTGACCATTTCCGGTCCGGTTGGCGGATGTTGTCCCTCTGCTTCCGTGTTAAAGACCTTGGGAAAGTCATCCGCAGGCAGCGGCATGTGTATGGTCATGAACCAGGTAAAGACGACCATCAGAATGCGTGGAAAAGACATGCTAGCTTGGCTCGCTAAAGTGCAGGTGGTCAGGGAGGATAGATCAGTTTGACCCGTTGACCGTCAGTTTGCAAGCACAGTCGTGCCAGGCATCCGCTTTGGACCGCTGCTCGCCTTCACCAAATTCAGCCCCAACAGATGTGAAGCATTTTAGAAGCGGAACGGCGCAAGCCGTCCGGTATATCCCGGTAGTGATAGGAACCGGAGGGCTTGCGCCCAACCGCTACAAATGGCGGATTACGCTGTGAAGTCTTTTAGAAGCGGAACGGCACAAGCCGTCCGGTATATCCCAGTAGTTGTAGGAACCGGAGGG
>JADLDX010000507.1 GCA_020846515.1 Pirellulaceae bacterium | reverse complement strand
TTCGATTCGAGCTGACTTTGAGGTGCTATTTGCAGTTGCCATTATTTGCTCCTTGATTCGCTCAAGTGTACGGCATATTTCCGTACAAGTCAATTTGCATCCATTTGGTTGCCACTACTGTGATCTTAGCCCTATGGCAGCTGGGAGCCACAGCGGTCAGATGGCTGATTGTCGAATTGCGCGGGCGTGATGAAGCCAACCTTGCGGCTATTCAGCAGAGGACGTAGACCTGGGACCATGCATGTCATCGAGGTGGAACATCGTCGCTGGTCTCCTCACCGCTACGCTTGGCATTGGCATCGTCTGGGCGTCGGGTTTTGAGTTTCGCACAGTGATCCCGCCGGGAATACTTGTTCTACCGATGGTCGCGGGTGTAGTGGCCGTTATGCGATGGCATTGGCCGCCCCTGGTCGCAGCTGTCATCGCGTTGTACATCGCTACCGGAATTCTCACGAACGACGGCCTAGGCGTTCTCGCCGGTCACAGTGGTTATGGAGTAGCCGTCGGACGTTGGATTCAACTGATTGGGTTGCTGATTGCTACGATCTTGGGAACGGTTTATGTGTGGCGGCAAGTCGGAGCGTCGTGGCAGAAGCGAAGACTCCTTTCCATCGCCGGAGTCTTGCTCGGTTCACCGATCTGCGCCGAATTCTTGCAGGCCTACATGTCGTTCGATGCGGTTTCGCTTCCGTTCATACTGATCTTCTTCGCGCCACTATACGGTGGGGCGGCGTTGCTCATACGCGAAGCTGCAGTTCGGACGGGGCGAGGCTGGGTTGGTATTCTACTCTTGGCCGGGGCATTCGGAATTCTCATGCCCGGCGTTATCGATCTCGCAATGTGGGGCGAGCAACGTAGCGACATTGCCTACTGGAGTGATTTGAGGCTCCCGACACTGATACCCGCTCTAGGATGGAGTGTATATCCTATGGTGCTTTGGGTCCTCGGACACATCGTGATGAGCATCGGTACGCCGCTAGCACTTCTGGATGGCTTGGTTCCCGAATTGCGCGGTCAACCGCTTCTTCGATGGAGGAGTATTCTGCTGCTTGCCATGCTGTTCTTCGTTGTCGCGTGGCTCGTACATCTGGATGGGCGCGAGCGTTATGGATTTATCCCTACTAACTCCCAATTGGCCTCCGTCACCGCAGTCGCGGCGGGGCTGGTGGTGATCGCCTTCAGTCCATTTGGCCGACCGATTACACTGCGTTTCCGAAGGTGGACTCCGGGCTGGATGGAGACCTTTATTGTGGGACTGCTCGGCCTCGTCGCTGACGCGTTCGCATCGCCGAATTGGGCTGGAACTGCTTGGATGTGTGCAGTGATCTCGACGGTATCGGCTTGTGTGATGTGGTTTGCTCGCTCTCCCACTTGGGGCTTACATCAAACAACAGGTCTTGCCTGTGGGGCATTAACAGCTCAAACACTGATGGGCTTCCTGGCACCGAGTCCCGAAGGGATGGACCCATTTTTCAAATACACACTCCATTCAGTCTTTCTGGTGGCGGTCCTGGGTATATGTGCTCGGGCCAGAAAAACCAGCCAAACACCGAGGCAGTCAGCCCATGATTACATCGATGCGACAAGTGTGTAGCCTGTGGGCGGTGTCACGGACGCAATCGACCTCCGATTGCCAAGCACGACCTACACGACATGCGAAAGCAACGGCACAGTTTTGCGGATTTCCATTCAGGTCGAAAGCGTTATTCATCGATTCTTCATCGAATCGTGCGGCGTGCTGCGATCAGATTCCACAGCAACGGCGAATCCCTTAGTCAACCAATGCGAAATCGGAATCCAGCGGAACTGACGGGGCCAAATGACCAACCGCCACTTCACCGCCCACCACCACGGCACCGACAAACATGGCCTCGCCGCCCTCCTGGAAGCCTTCGCCAACGACCAGTGGATCGGCGAGCACTATACCGAGGAGCAAGCGGTCGAAGCGGTGATGGATAGGTTCAAGCGGCTGTTGGAGGCGGAGTTGGAGATGGTGGAGGTAGCCAGACTCTTACGGCTGACATCTTGATGACGGGTCATGACTGTATGCGGAACTCTTGATTTTTATTAAATGCTGCACACAAGCCGTAGAAGACTGGGGTGGTGGGCTGCGCGTGGTAGCCGCCAGTCGTGCCTCCGACCGGCACAAGGCCGACGGAGGGCTTATCTAAACAACGTGGTCAGATCTCATTTACCGGCCGTAAACGAGAAGATGTGTACTGGTCCAGACTAGCCCAAGTTGATCTGCGATGCTCTTGAACTTTACCAGCCAGGAGTTGACGGTCGCGAAGCGTCGCGTTGACGCTCGCTGGATCATGAAAATGAGACCTGACCCAGACCTGACCCCGTTTATACAATCAACTGAAACCGGCCCTGATGCGAGAGGGCAAAGAGACATGGGCCACATACGAATTCGATGCGATAGTCGATGCGCCCTACGACGTAATTTTGAAGAGATTTCCCAAGAACACCTCAGCAGGCTCCGTAGAAGCCAACTGGGTTGATGGTGAGTTTATTGTAAGTGACAATGACATTAATAAAGGTGGGGGCGAAGTTGTATTCGTCGACGACGTTTTCTAGGCGAGAATCGGACAATGGATATGTTACGCAAAAACTGCAGGGGGCTCACACTAGTCGAGCTGCTAGTGGTGACGTGCACGTTAATTGTCCTTATTTCACTCGCGCTGCCCGCAGTGCAGGCGACGCGTACTGCGGCAAGGAAGCTTCAGTGTCAGAGTAATTTGCATCAAATTGGAGTCGCAGTAGCAAACTTCTATTCGCGGGAAAATCATTTGCCGTGGGATTATTATCTATGGTGGGATATTGCTCCCGAAATGGAAGTTTCGAACAGAGGTGAGCGACCAGAGTGGTTTGACGCTGGGCCACCGATGATACGCTGTCCGGACGATGTACTGGCAACCCGACCGGAGTTTACCAGTTACATACCAGACTTCGGCAGTTCAATCTGGCCTCCGAATGGCGTGGTTATTTCAGAGAATCCCGGCTGGCATTTCAACTGTCGCAAATTATCTGACGTCACAGATGGCCTTTCCAACACCGCCTATATTTCGGAAATGAATAGAAGTAAAGATGTGTTGAAATCAACGCAACGAGCGAATTTCCAAGGAGGAGAGGAACTCGCGTTGTATAACTACCTCGAGAATGCAAACAAAAACGGACTGTTCGAGTTAAAGAAAGGCACACCCAAAACAGCAATGCGATTGCGTAACGATGTGTTCTTTGACCATCTTTGGGACCCAAACGAAAGCATAGTCTTCGGTTTAACTACTCCTCCGTCTAGTTATCACGCCGGAGGCGTGAACTTGCTAATGCTTGATGGCAGTGTCCGCTTCGTCGAAGAACATATTGATCACAACACTTGGCGTGAGCTTGGCAGCATTTCTGGCGATATCGAATGACGAGGAAAGCGTTACCGGTCGTCATGTCCTTGGGAATGCTGACCGCTATTGTCTGTATACTTAACGTTGACTGGTACTTTCTGGGCGAGGCACAACCGCCGCAAGTCCCTAATCTTGACCATAACGAGATATTTGTATCTCTAAGTTTGAACGATAAAGACACCTATGCCATCCATAAACTAGAGTCCAGCTGTGGCGAAATAGATGAAGTGAGTGGACGCGTACGATTGGACTCAAATTCGTGGAACGTACCCCAACGAAGGCCATTGAAGTTTGCGCGGCCTAAGAAGGCTACAGGTCCAACTTGTGAAATACTTGTCAGTGTGCTACGCCGATCTTGGTTTTCCCCTGGATACAAAGCTGTGCAGCTTTCTCACTGCCTTGTGCGACTTGAGAAGAATGAGATGGTCTGGCGGTGTAAGATTGTCCAACCGAAATCACCGGGCACTTATTTGTTGTGTGTGCAATACCGCGCCGAAGGCCCAGATGATATCCCTTTTGGAGAGCCCTTTTCGAAAGATGCGTTTTTATGCTCGAAACTTCTAAGGATCAAGTAGCAATTACAAGAGACTAGCGCTCTGATTCTCTCACACTCGATAGAAACGCCGCGCCAAGCCGCCGCCACCTAGCGCTTTCACTCTGAGTACACGATTCTTCAGGGTTAACGCTAGAACGTGTTGATCGGTGTTGTCGTAATAAGCGCTGTGGACCGCGACAGGGTTGGCGGATGAGTCGCCTTTAACAATCAAAATCTCCGATCCTTGCGGTAACTCCGATGCCCAAGGCAACACAATCTTCACCGGGCCAGCCGTGGCATCGACAAAGACATGCTTGATATGGCTTGGAACAGCATAATCCTGCGAAACTTGGACGCCCAGATCGCGCGCGTCTTCCCGCTGAATTATGTCGCCAACTTGAAAGTTGCAGTTGTCGATGATGCCCGTGTAGATATCGACCACTGCAAAGGTATATGGCGCCCAGTGCGGACCGGGCGAAAGCCAGTTGGGCTCCTTGTCGCTGGTGTGGTCCATGGCACAGCGCATAATCCAACACTTAGCCGGCGCCTGGGCCGTGGCGGGCATGTCGACCGCGACTGCCTGGCCGATCTTGTACGCCTGGCCCTTGTACCAACCAGTCACGGCATGCCGCTGTAAACAGGACATGATCTGCGGCGGTTGAGGACCAGCGCCTTTGTAAAACCGCAACGACTCCGTGCGACAACCAGCCACGATGATCGCGTCGCCCACCCCACCCGAGTCGGCCACGATGTCCCAGCCATCATTGACGATCTGCTCAAAGCCCTTGGTCGATTGAAAACCAACTCCAAACACATGAATGCCGCCAAAGATGATCTGCATCCCGTGCCGGCTGTAGTTTTGAAAATTCCCACCAATGAATTGGTTGTTCAGCGCGTTGTAGCCCATCTGATAATAACAGGCCTGCGACGCGCCCGATAAATGACAGTTGATAACGCATTGCTCACTGCCCTGAGCGCCATTGCCACCCGAGGCACACATTGAAACCGCAAAACGCGATTGCTTGCCGTCGCCTAAGCCTTGCCCTCCGACGGCAATGTTATCAAACGTGTTGGCTTGCACACCACGCTTCGGACCGCCATCGATCTCCAACACAGCTCGCTCAGTGAGCGCTTGAGAGACCGAAAAGCCAATGTCCTGAATGCGGCTATACCAAAAGCCATTGATGCTCAGCGCCGGCTTTTGTGGCGCGACGCCTTGGATGAACGTGGTATTGCGGCCACTTCCACGCAACACCAGCCCGCGGACATCTTTTAACTCAATGTTAGCCAGGTACGTGCCCGGCTTGAGTATCAGCTCGCCACCTACACGCACAGCCGCGTCACAGGCGGCTTGCAGTTGCTTCGTACAGTCCTTGCCAGGTTCAGCGCCGAATTCTTCTGCATAGAACGACATCGGATGACCTTTGTACTATGAGGTTAGTGCGGACAGGCTTGTTTGCCGTACGGAGTTTGGGAAACCGGGGCGAACGCCAGATTGGTTCAATAATCATAGCAGATGCTCAGGCCCTCCCACACGGCGCTGCACTGGTCGATCCACCCGCTGCGAAGCTGGGGGTGGTTTGGTGCTCACCCTGCGGCCTGGCAATTACTTTATATATCAAGTGTTTTTGTTTGATGTCACGACCAAATACGTAGGGCGGTTGCCTTAGGTTTAGGCTATTGGCTAGGCCCGATGAATATGGGCGTTGACCAAAGAGTGGAGCTATCGCTCGCCAGTGCAGATGTCGTTGCCGGTACGCGGTGTTACGGCGCGAGCGATACCGTCTGTTTGAGCTCGGCGCTACGCTGGGCGGCGTCGACAATGCGTTGCCCCATGCGGCTGATCGCCGGACTGAGCGG
>JADLDX010000506.1 GCA_020846515.1 Pirellulaceae bacterium | reverse complement strand
GCGTCACCAATTCTCTCCGCAGCTATCTGCGACTGTTTAGCGCGATCAGCAACATTACACCACTGTTGGGTTTGCTGGGTACTGTGCTCGGTATGATCGAAGCGTTTAATGCCATTGCGCAAACCGGGGCGATGGGGCGGCCTGAACTGCTGGCCGGTGGAATCGGGCAAGCGCTCTTAACCACCGCCGCGGGCCTGTTTGTGGCCATACCGGCCTACACCGCCTATGCCTACTTCGTCGGTCGAGCCGATAAGTTGATCTTGGAAATGGATGCGCAGGTGCAACGTGTGATCGAACTAATCAGCGCCGAAGGTCTCCAAGAAGCCGGCCGCTCCCGCCGATCGCGTCGAGCGGCTGCCTAGTGGTTTGTGTTGGCCAGTTGGTTGTGTGAGATAGCGAAGTAGTAGAGCGCCTCGCACGCATATCGGCTGATCCGTTTACGAGATTTTTCAAGCGAACGAACATGACCTTAAAAACATCGCCCGTCGAAGAACTACCAGGCTTGAATTTGACTTCGATGATCGACGTTGTGTTCTTGCTGTTGATATTTTTCATGGTGGCCACCAACTTTTCCCAGCCCAAGCAAGAGATCGGCGTCAAGCTCAGTGGCGGCGCTGGCCTGCAAGCCATGTTGCCTGCTCCCGACAAGCTGGAAGTCAGCGTCGCGCGCGATGGCAATCTGCTCCTGGATAACAAACCAATCACGCTCATGGAATTGACCAGTACGATCCGAGCTAAACATGCCCAGTTCCCTGGTCTGGTCGTCGGGGTCAGTGCAGCTCGCGATGCCAGTTGCGATGCCCTGCATTCGACCATGGCCACCGTGCGCAGCGCAGCCAATGTCGAAGTTCGTTTCAGCCTGATGCGTTAAGCAAGACCATCGGCCGCCGGAGATAGCATGAACATTGGGGCACGATTGAGCGAAAACTTCCAATACGCTTGGGCGTATTTGTGGAGCGGTCGTACACTCGCGATCGTGCTAGGGATTGTCTTTGCTCTGCTGGCCATCGCCTTGCTGATCGCTTCGCGCACGCGCTGGGGACGAGCCAAACCACTAACCAAGTGTGTCGTCGTTAGCGTGATCGCGCACGTTTGGTTATTGATCTATGCCAACGGCTCGCGCGTCAGCTTGCCGCAAGGCGATCCTCGAGGCAGCATGCACAGTATGGCCGTCTCGCTAGAGGCCACGCTCTTGGAACCGGCCGCACCGAGCGCTGCGCTGGATACGGAACCCATCACCGATGAGGTGGCCTCCGAAGCCTCCTTACCTGGCGAACTATCTCCTTGGGAAAGACCGCTGGACAGTAGTCGCTTGCCCGTGCCTGACATCATGGCCCAAGCACCACCCATCGCGCCGGCTTTGTCCTCCGCTGATCTATTGAGCAGCCTGGAACCGGAACCCTTACCCGAGCTGCCTGAACCTGCACCAGTCAATCCGCCTACCGATCTTCCAAGTCTTCCAGAACCAGCGTCGCCCGCCACAGCTTCGCCAGAACCAGCGTTGTCTGAGTCCGCGGCTCTGGCCAACGCACGCTTGGAACCGATCCTGCCGCCAGATGCGTCCCAGTTGCCTCCGTATGTTCCACCCGTCACACCACCAGCCCCACTGACAGCACCACTGACAGCGATGGAATCGGCGGCCAACGTGGCCATGCATACGATCAGTTCCAAATCGTTACCGGCTGCGTTGCCTGCGCCGCCGGCCGAATATCAATTGCGACAACGAGCCGACCGGTTGGAACTGGCACGTCCGTTCGGAGCGGACCAAGACACAGAAGCGGCAGTGGCCGCGGCGCTCGTGTGGTTGGCTCGCGCGCAAAGTCCCGATGGCAGTTGGAATGCGAAACAACATGGGGCTGGCACAGAGACATTCGCACTGGGCGAAAATCGCAGTGGCACGGGCGATCGAGCAGACACCGGCGTCACCGGCCTGGCCTTGCTGGCCTTTTTGTCCGGCGGTCACACCCATTTGCAAGGCGAGCACCGGGAGACGGTCCTAAGCGGCAAAGACTATCTGATTCGCTCGCAGCAGCCATCGGGTGATTTGTCGGGGCTGAAGCAAATGGGGCACGATCTCTCCGTCATCAACGCGCGCATGTATTGCCACGGCATAGCTACCCTTGCGCTGGCAGAAGCTTATGCCATGACGCACGACCCTGAACTACTCGAGCCGCTCAAGCAGGCGGTCAAGTATACGATCGAGGCGCAAGATCGACGCGGCGGTGGTTGGCGTTACCGACCAGGTGATCCCGGAGATTTGAGTCAGTTCGGCTGGCAAGCCATGGCGCTGCGCAGCACCGAACGCTCCGGTATTCGATTGGAACCCATCGTAAAACAACGGATGGCATTGTTTCTCGATAGCTGTGCCACTGGACAGGCTGGTGGCTTGGCGCGCTATCGACCGCGCGAAGGCGCGCCGTCACCGACGATGACTGCCGAAGCGCTGGCCTGTCGATTGCTGCTCAATCACCGCGGTACCCTCGCGGCCCAAACGGAAGCTCGCGACTATCTCATGGCCAACTTGCCAGGTTCGAGCGAAGAAAATGTCTACTACTGGTACTACGCCACCTTGGCTCTGTTCCAATTGCAGGACGAAAGTTGGCAGCGCTGGAACCTGGCGATGAAGACCGAACTAATCACCAAGCAACATCCGGCCTACGAGCCGGAACTGGGTGGCAGTTGGGAGCCTGATCGCCTGTGGGGCGGTTATGGCGGTCGAGTCTACTCGACCGCCATGTCATGCTTGTGCTTGGAAGTCTATTACCGCTATCTGCCGCTGTATCGCTGAACAGCACCACTGGAATGCTGAACAGCCCCGCAGGATTACTTGATACATCAACTATTTTCTTAATCACGCACGTTGATCATTTTGTGTGATCACTTTGCGTGATCACTTACCGATGCACACCAACTGCTCAGAGCGCACCGAATCTTTCTGGTAAGCCACGCGCATGAAAATCTGGCCGCGTGAAAAGGTGGGCGTGGCGAAGGCTTCATCGCCCAATTTGTTTTTAGACAGCCGCTCACACTCCCGGGGATTGACTCGCAATACAAACGTCTCGCCCGATTCATTAGTGGCATACAGGACGTCGCCGACCAAGACCGGGGAAGCGCTGAAGTTACCGCCCAAGCGTTCCTTCCACATTTCTTTACCGGTAGCCGCTTCCCAGCACATGGCGATGCCCGCATCCAGCACGCCATAGAGATAGCCTTCTTTGATCACCAGCGAAGGCACATACAGACGTTCTTTATTCTCCCAAGCAATCTTCTTGGAACCGTCGGCGCGAACGGCTGACATATGATTTTTGGGGTAACCGCCTGAGGTGTAGATGTGCATGCCATCGGTAACCGTACTGGTCACGCATTCGGTGGTCGCGCCTTCGATCTCCCAATTGGTATTGCCGGTGGTAGGATCGAGGCTGGTGACCAGGTCACAACCGGTCATGATCAACTGATCGCGACCAGCAATCTTGAGCACGATCGGTGACGGGTAATTAGGGGCTGAGGGCCGATCGCGTTTCCAAACGACTTGACCATCGGTCCGCTTCAGCGCCGCGATCGTTCCGCCACCTTTCGTATCGGCCGATACTAACACCAGATCGCCGTACAGCCCGGGCGATGATCCGTAACCTTGGTGGATTTGATAGTTGGTTACTTTTGTTTGCCAAACCTGCTGACCATCCAGCGTCAGGGCTGTCGTGTAAACGGCATCGTGATTAGCGAAGTTAATATAAAGCTGTTGACCGTCGCAGGCCGGCGTACTCGAGGCGCCGGTTGAACGGGCGTTCTTCCGCATGGCCCCATCGGCGTGGACCACCTTGTTCCACAGCAGCTTGCCCGACGAGCGGTCGTAGGCCAGCAAGCTTTGACTGCCACTGGTCTCGTCACAGGTGGCCAGCACGACCAATTTGCCGACCACGATGGGCGAGCCGTTACCACGACCGGGAACATCGGCAGTCCAGAGGACATTTTCAGTGGCGCTCCACTTCTGCGCGACTGTCTCTGTCATACGAACCACGCCATCGCGCTGGGGCCCACGCCACCATGGCCAGTCGCCTTGGGACAACTTGGGAAACTCGGCCATCTGAGCCGACGCAATCGAGCTGGAGCAGCACAAACCAACCACGGCCAACCAACGGGCCCAGCATTTGGTCTTTGAATTCACGGGGTGGGATCCTTGCTAAGAGAGGCGGGAAATGAGTCGGTAGATTATAAGCAGAGAAAAGGGGTCAGGTCTCATTTTCCGGCTTCAACAATCAGCCGCTGGGCGTTAGCCTGCGTTAGCCCCGGTGTCTTCATCGCCGCATCAGTTGCGGGCCATTATCACGGGTAAAGCTAAGTACGCCTGCGGCTGACTGTTAAACGACTGGGGATATCAGCCGATGGGCGTTAGCCGGCGTTAGCCCCGGTTTCCCCATCGCCGCATCAATTGCGGGCCATTATCACGGGTAACGCTAAGTACGCCTGCGGCTGACTGTTAAACGATTGGGGATATCAGCCGCTGGGCGTTAGCCAAAAGGGGAAACCGCGGCTAACGCCCTGTGGCTAATTTATTTAGACCTGACCCCATTTACCAATTGGTTTATAATGGAGTTCTCCCAAACGAACTCCCTCCCAACCACCTTGGGTCATTTCGATGCTTACACGCGTCCTGGTTGCTTTATTTGCCTTCGTCGCCGGGCACACGATACCGGTCGTGGCCGAAGAGGTCGATTTTGCTACGACTGTCCAACCGTTGCTGGCCAAGCGTTGCTTTTCATGCCATGGTCCTGATAAACAAGAGGGCGGCCTGCGATTAGATGGTCGTGACTCAGCCATCGCCCAAGTCGACAGCGGTAAGCGACCGATTTTGCCGGGTGATAGTTCGAAGAGCGAACTAGTGCGCCGGATACTCAGTCGCGACGATGCTGAGCGCATGCCACCGGAAGGTGCGCCGCTGAAGAGCGATCAGATTGAATCCCTGCAGCGCTGGATCGATCAAGGTGCGGAGTACGCATCCCACTGGGCCTTTCAACCTGTGACCCGAGCTGTGCCACCCGAGGTTGATCATCACGATTCGACGCTCGCACCTCTGGACGCTTTTGTTGTGCGTCGGTTAGAAGCCAAGCGACTGGAGTTGTCTCCGCCAGCCGGACCGCAGGAACTGATTCGCCGCGTCTATCTGGATACGATCGGTCTACCACCAACGCCCGAAGTAGTGGCCGAGTTGGCCGACAAGTGGAATGATGAAGCCTACGCGCGCCTGGTCGACCGCTTGCTGGCAGATCCAGCCTTCGGAGATCGTTGGGCTCGCAACTGGCTGGATGTTGTCCGCTATGCCGAGACCAACAGCTACGAGCGCGACGGTGTGAAACCAAATGCTTGGAAGTATCGCGACTACGTGGTGCGAGCCATGAATAGCGATAAACCGTACGACCAATTCGTGCGAGAACAAATCGCCGGCGATGAACTGGACCAGGTGACCACCGAAACGCTCACGGCCACCGGTTATTATCGCTTGGGCATCTGGGATGACGAACCGGCCGATCCACTGCAAGCTCGCTTTGATGAATACGATGATATCGTCAGTACGACCAGCCAGGCTTTCCTGGCGCTGACGGTCAACTGCGCCCGATGCCACGATCACAAGATCGATCCCATCCCTCAGAAAGATTATTACGGCCTGGTGGCCTTCATGCGCGACGTCACCAGTTATGGTTCGCGTGGCGACCAGGCGCTGAACAATCAAATCGAGATTACAGGTCACGAACTGGCCGAGAAATACAAACGCTTAAACGGTCAAATTCGGCAGGCGGACCAGCAGCTTAGAAAGATCGAGCAAGCCGCCATCGTCAAGATGCCCGGTCCCGATCAGCGAGCCACCGAAGGGCCTGAGCGTGAAAAGGTGCTCCGAGCCAAACTGAAGGATTTCCTATCAGCTGACGAGAGCGTCAAATACGACGAACTGAAACTGAAAAAGAACGATGCGCAACAGGAACTGGCTGCTATGCCTCCGCGCGAAGCCGTGTTGGGGCTGGCCAAATGCGATCCGAAGCCACCAGTGACCTATGTATTGGTGCGGGGTAGTCCGCAAAATGAAGGCGCAGCGGTCGAGCCATCGTTTCCTAAACTGCTAGGCCAAAGCGCGCCCTCGATTCCCAAAATGCCTGATGATGCGCCGACAGCCGGTCGCCGCAAAGTGTTGGCCGATTGGTTGACCAGTAAAGACAACTGGCTGACAGCCCGCGTGATGGTCAATCGTATCTGGCAACATTACTTTGGACGCGGCATCAGTCGATCGCCAAACAACTTTGGCCTGATGGGCGACCGACCAACTCATCCAGAATTGATCGATCACCTGGCCACCGAGTTGATGGATCATGACTGGAGTCTGAAAGTCATCCATCGACAGATTCTGCTCTCGGCCACTTATCGTCAATCCAGTGCACCGAACCAACACGCTTCCGATATCGATCCCGATAACAATCTGTTCTGGCGCCAGTCGGTGCGTCGCTTGAGCGCTGAACAGGTGCGAGATTCCGTGTTGGCGGTCAGTGGTCAACTCAATGAGCAGCAATTCGGCGACAGTTTTTTCCAAACGCTTTCCCGTGAGGTTCTGGCCAGTCAATCGCAGCCTGGCAACGGTTGGGGCAACTCCAGCCCAGCCGATCAAGCCCGCCGGAGCGTCTATATTCGAATCAAACGCTCGTTGCCTGTGCCCATGCTAGCGGTCTTTGACTTCCCAGAGACCGACATCAGTTGCGAAGCTCGCTTCTTGACGACCCAACCTGGTCAAGCGCTTGGGATGCTCAACAGCGATTGGATGCAAGAGCAATCCGCAGCGCTGCTGACTCGAGTCCAGCGCGAAGTCGGCGAGGATCTAACGGCCCAAGCCACACGCGCGCTGGAGTTGGTCACCAGCCGCCGACCTCTGGCGGAGGATACGCAAGAGTTAGTCGCCCTCGTTGAGCGGCTTAAAAGCAAACACAAATTTAGTGAGCAGCAAGCGCGGCAAGCCATGTGTCTGGCCGCTCTGAACGTCAATCAGTTTCTGTATCTCGATTAGATCAACCTGATAGATCAAATCGTTTGGATCACTCCGACTTAATCAACACGACCTATCCGTGGCGCTTGCCGATAGAAAGCATACCTAGCATGTCCAATCAACCACGTGGATCCTTTTGCGGACGCACACGTCGCGAGTTCCTCTGGCAGACCGGAGCCGGATTTGGTGCAGTAGCTTTGGCCGACATGCTGCAGCGCGACGGCTTCTTCTCCAGCCCTGCGCACGCCAGTGATGCAGCCGCTGGTGAGGCTGTGGCCAGTGCGAATCCGCTAGCTGCCAAAGCGCCGCATTTCGAGGCCAAGGCGAAGAGCGTTATCTTCCTGTTCATGTATGGTGGCCCCAGTCACATCGACACGTTCGACTACAAGCCCAACATGATCGGCACGGATGGCCAGACCGTTACGGTAAAGACGTTTGGTCGTGGTGGCCATCGCAACGAGGGTCGCATTGTTGAACCGCGTTGGAAGTTCAAACAATATGGTCAGTGTGGCAAATGGGTGAGCGATTTATTCCCCAAGCTGGGCGAGTGCGTGGATGACATCACCTTCTTGCATTCGATGACCGCTGATTCGCCGATCCACGGCTCAGCCATGTTGATGATGAACTCGGGCAAAATCCTGAGTGGTTCACCCGCTTTAGGTTCGTGGGTCAATTACGGCCTGGGCTCGGTCAACGAGAACTTGCCAGGCTTTGTGGTCATGCTGGACCCCACCGGTGGCCCGATCAGTGGTGCCAAGAACTGGTCCAGCGGTTATATGCCGGCCACTTATCAAGGCAATGTTCTGCGCAGTCAGGGCTCACCGATTCTCGATCTGCAACCGCCGGCTCAGATGGGACGTCCGGCCCAGCGTGACATACTGGATGCGTTGCAGCGCATCAACGCTCGCCATTTGACGGCCCGGGGTGGCAATCACGATTTGGCCGCGCGCATCGCGAGCTATGAATTGGCTTACAAGATGCAAGAGCATGCACCGGAAGCGGTCGACATGTCCGGCGAAGATGCGGCGACGCTGGATTTGTATGGCGTGAACAATCCCAAGACGGCCGACTTTGGCCGACGTTGCTTGCTGGCGCGACGACTCGTCGAACGCGGCGTGCGCTGCATCCAACTCTATTCGGGCGGCGCGCATAACGATGACAATTGGGATGCCCATGGTGACTTGGAGAACAATCACAACAAACATGCCGGCGCGACGGATCAACCCATTGCTGCCCTGTTGAAGGACCTCAAGCGTCGTGGTCTGCTCGATTCGACCTTGGTAGTTTGGGGCGGTGAGTTCGGACGGCAACCCACGGCCGAATACGCCAAGGGTTCTGGCCGCGATCACAATGCCTACGGCTTCACCATGTGGATGGCTGGTGGTGGCATCAAGGGTGGCGTCAGCATCGGCACCACGGACGAACTCGGCTCCGCGGCGGTGGAAAAACCTTTACATGTAAAGCATTTGCATGCCACCATCTTGCACCAACTTGGTCTCGACCCTAATCGATTGAGCTATTTCTACAGCGGCCTGAATCAAAAGCTGGTCGGCGTCGAACACGTCGAACCCATCGCCGAAGCCATGTCGTAGAAAAAAAGGGGTCAGGTCTCATTTTCCGCCTTCAACAATCAGCCGCCGGGCGTTAGCGGGCGTTAGCCGGCGTTAGCCCCGGTTTCCTCGCCCACAGGGCGAATGCAGCGGAAATCGATGTTCCTGTTGTTGTCTCGGTTTGAACCGTGGGATATTAAGTGGTCGTTTATCTTACGCAGGCGCCCGTTGGGCGAAGGGGAAACCGG
>JADLDX010000505.1 GCA_020846515.1 Pirellulaceae bacterium | reverse complement strand
TCAAGTGGGTATTGTCGAATAATGCAGGTCGCTCGCCGAACACAATCGGCGGGAGAGTATCTTCAGGAGATCGCCTTCCAAATCGGCCTTCTGAGTCGCCGCCCGAATGTGGCAGACAGTGCGGTTGTTCTCTCATAAACGTTGGGTGTTGATTTTTCGTTACACGCCAGCGACTCTTCAAACGCGCGACCAAGCGCAAGGGGTTCTCCGCATGCACGATTCACTGGGACAAATTCCTCGCTTGGCCATTGCGGCCACTATGATTTTCGCGCTTGTGGTGACCAGCCAAATCGCCATCGCTCAAGGAGACGCGGGAGTCGAGTCAAAGTTTGTAGCGTCGCTAAGCAAGGCCACACTCAAAGGCACATGGGCACCAGTACAAGGAGGCAAACTCGGCAGCGAGCGAGGAGACGATAGTTATCGAATCGCACGAGTGGAAAAAAACGAAAGCGACAAATGGTCTATCGTCTCCGTTTTCAAGATTCGCGATCGTGAAATTGAGTTTCCCATTCCAGCCAAAGTCAGGTTTGCCGGTGACACGGCTATACTCATATTGGACGATGTGCGAGCCGGTCAAGGCAACGCGAATTGGTCAGCCAGAGTGATGTTCCACGAAGACGTTTATACTGGCCGCTGGTGGGAAACCAACAACAAGGAACACGGCGGAACCATTGCCGGTACCATTTCACGCAATTAGATAAAATGGGGTCAGGTCTATTTTCCATGAGCGGACGAGCTAAGAACCCCACAGCCCAGGCGAAAAAGAGACCTGACCCCTTTTTTGTTTTTATCGCAGTGTCGACGGCATTGCTTGCAATCACGGCCCAGGCTGTCGAGAAACCGTGGCCGTACGGAGCTCCTGAGCCGCATCAGCCGCCACAGGTTGAACAGTCTTCACAGGTTGAACAGTCGACTTGGGTCTTGAACGATATCGATCGTTTTGTGTTGAGCAAACTCGAGCAGAATGGACTGGTTCCAGCCCCACCAGCGTCGAAAGGCACTTTGCTTCGCCGGTTGTATTTCGATCTTGTCGGACTGCCCCCGACGCGCGAAGAGATTCAGCAGTACATGGACGACCAGTCTCCCGACGCTTACTCGAAACTGGTTGATCGACTGTTGGACGACGAGCGATATGGTGAGCGTTGGGCGCGACGCTGGCTGGACCTGGCGCGCTACGCCGACACGGCTGGCTACGAAGGCGATCCCGATTTGCCGCACGCGTGGCGCTATCGCGATTACGTTATCGATGCCTTCAATACAGACAAACCGTACGATCAGTTTATCAAAGAGCAAATTGCCGGCGATGAGTTCGAAGAGATCATGGGGGCAGGCGAATTGCCGTTATGCCCGCCGGAGCGAATCGTCGCGCTGACCTTTCTTCGCTTGGCTCCGTTCACTGAACCGCGAGGCGATGAGACGCGGCACGAAATGCTCAGCGAGATGACGTCTACAGTCAGTTCCGTGTTTTTGGGATTGACCGTTGGCTGCGCGAAGTGCCATGACCACAAGCATGACGCTATCCCAACGGCCGACTTTTATCGCATGAAAGCATTTTTTGCCACCGTACAAATCCCGCCTCCCGAGCGCGGCGATGGATTTCAAATCGGTGGATCGATCGACGCCGACTTCTATCGGGCCGGAGAACAGGCCTGGGCTGAGGCACGTCGCGCGGAGGTCACTCGACAAAAGGACGCGTTGAATAACGAGCGTCAGCAATTGCGTGAATCCATCTCGCAGCGGCTAGGATCCGAGAAAGTAGACGAGTTAATCAAACGAGGTGACGAACGAATCACGCAGGCCGAGCGCGATCGATTGGCAGAACTCTCAACACGTTCGCGATTCCTGGATCAAGACCTGAAACGCTTGCGCCCAGTGGCCATGTCGTTGCGTCATGCATTTGGTCCACCTTACGAACCGGGTGTCCCCGTGTCACGGATCTTGCATCGAGGTGAATACGATAACCCGGGCGAAGTGGTTGAGCCAGGTTTCCTCAGCGCCATCACGGGCAATCAAGAGCCGGCCGCCATCCGGCTCGATCCGTTCAAGAGATGGCCGACACGCAGTCGACGCATGGAATTGGCAAAGTGGATTGCCAGTGACCAGAACCCAATGACCGCGCGCGTCATGGTCAACCGGCTCTGGCATTGGCACTTTGGCCAAGGGATCGTGCGGACGCCCAGCGATTTCGGCGAACTGAGCGGTGGACCATCTCACCGTGAATTGCTCGACTGGTTGGCATTAAAATTCATCGAGAACAAATGGAGTATCAAGGCGATGCATCGGCTGATCGTCCATTCGGCCACCTATCGCCAAAGTGTGAACCACGACCATGCCACGGCGCGGAAGATCGACCCAGACAACCGGCTTCTATGGCGGTTCAATCGTCAGCGACTGGACGCCGAAGCTATTCGCGATAGCGTGTTAATGGTCAGTGGTCGCCTGAACAACGAGAAGTATGGACTCCCCATCTTTCCGCCGCTGCCAGGTGACGTGGCGGAAGCGGTGAAGTTTAATGACTCCAAATGGAACACACAGCTTGGATCGGAAGGACGCCGACGCAGTCTCTACATCTACCAACAGCGCACGCTGACAATGCCCTTGATGCAATCCTTCGATGCACTGGTCTGTGACGAGTCGAGGCCGCAGCGAGAAGCTTCCGTGACTCCGTTGCAAGCACTGGCCATGTTAAACGGCGATTTTGTCCATGAGGAAGCCCAACATTTTGCCAGTCGCGTGGCGAAGTCGAGTGGCGACCCGGTCAAACAGGTTGAGTTCGCATTTGAGATTGCATTGGGGCGACCGCCTTCGGAGCCTGAGTCGTCACGGATGATCGCATTGATCCAGTCATCTAGCTCCGTCGAGGATGGTCTGGTCAGCCTGTGCAGGGTGTTGTTCAACGCCAACGAATTCATGTATGTCGATTGATGGGGGCGTAGATGTCAATGTCATCAAGACGTAGTTTTCTAACACAGGCTTACAACGGCTTTGGTGCTTTGGCGCTGGGCGGCATGTTGGCGCGCGAAGGCCAAGCTCTTGACAGCCCGCAGGCTGCGAGGCCTCCGCATCGGCAACGCAAGGCAAAGAACTGCATCTTTCTGTTCATGCAGGGCGGTGTTAGCCAGATGGATTCGTTTGATTACAAACCAGTCTTGAAGGAATTGCATGGCCAGCCACTGCCTCGCATTCCATCGATATCGGGTGAACTACAGGGAAGACTGGCCTTTCCCCATGCGATCGTTGGCAGTGCGTTTAAGTTCCAAAAGCGAGGCGCATCAGGTCGGTTCATTTCGGAGCTGTTTCCCTGCATCGCCGAGCATGTCGACGATATGGCGTTTATTCACGGCATCAAGACGGACAATCAGAATCATGGTCCAGCAACTTTGCATGTGACGACCGGCAGTCAGTTTCCGGGCAGTCCGTCGGTTGGTTCATGGATCAACTATGGCTTGGGTAGTGAGAATG
>JADLDX010000504.1 GCA_020846515.1 Pirellulaceae bacterium | reverse complement strand
GGCGCAACCAAAATTCAAACGCCCGCATTGGCAGGCATCGCTTTTCGTGAACAAACGTTGAACTCCGATGCGGAACAACAGTCTAAAGCGATCGAAACCACGGTCCTGGCCGAAGACGGTCAGCGCTGTTTGATGGCTTCGGTGGTCAATGGCAACATATTCTATCAATTCAGCCAACGCAGCGACGATAAAAGCCCCGGACATTGGCAGCGTGATCCAGAACAAACACTCGATTGGCCCGCGGACTTACCGTTAGCCAGCGATGTGCGTCTGCAAGCGTATCTCAGTCGCAACGGTTCGATTGCGGTCATCACCGTTACGTCTCCGTTGGTCAAAAACACGCATCTGTTTACATACCAGGCAAGCGAAGGCAAATTTCAATCGCGCGGCGCCTACGCAGAGGTCTCCAGCGCCACGCTGCATCCTGAGGGCGATTATTTTGGCGTGGCCAACAAGTCGCCCACTTCGACCAAAGCCCATCAAGCCGACGTGAGTAGCCAACTGACTGTTTGGGAAACGCATTCTTGGCTGAAGAAACTTGAGTTGATGCGGGTCGACGGAACCATCAGCGCTCTGGCCTTCTCGCCTAAACAAAATGTAGCCTCAACCTCAAACCGCGGCCCTGTCTCACAGGCTTCGACTCAAGTGGCCGCAGCCATCGTTGGGCCGGATAGCAAACTGAGCGTCGTTCAGTGGTCGGTCGAAAATGGACCGCGTAGCGGTAGCAAAGAAAACTTCGTCAAGGATATCGCACCCACGGATGAACCCGTCGGTGTCGTCCTGATGAGCCCCAAGACAATAGCGTCGGAATCTGCCGTCATCATGACCTATTGCCCGAATCGAACTCCAGCCCTGTTCATCAGTCAAGGCGTGGAAAGCTGGGTGATACGCACCGATACAAAAAAAAGTGATAGTCAAGAATTCGCGAGCTACCCAGTCGCTCAGAGTAGATCGATCACAGCCGCTGCTTTCAGTCCCGATGGAACTATGCTGACGACAGGCTCGCGCGATGGCAAGCTGGCGTTGTGGTTTCTCAGCGCCGAGTCACCCCAACCAGTCAGCCTGGAACTGACCGGGCATAGCTGGCACAGTGAGCAAGTTTTTGGAGTGGCCTTTAGCCCTGATAGTAAGTATCTGGTATCCGGTAGTCGCGATAAACGGATGCTGGTTTATGACATCCATGCTCGGTACATCGTGGCCGCGCCGATTTTGCATAGCAATACCATCAATCAAGTGGCCGTGACACCCGATGGCCGCTTTGCAGCCACCATGGCCAAGAACGTGGTTTACAATTGGCACATGCCCCAAATCGGCAAGCTACCGCTGTCCTTGGGCGTGCTGTCGGGACGAACCATTGACGCAAACATCGTGACCACGGGAAACATGCTGGCCGCGGGCGGCCAGCGAACCGAGGCCGCACTGGAACGGGGCTGGGTTCGCGTTTGGGATTTAGAGCGAGTTTTAACCAAGCCAGAGATTCCTCTGCCCAAACCAGTTGTTCACTTATCGATGCACGCCTCAGGAAAATGGTTGTGTGCCATCGATCGCCAGGGGCATCGACACATGGTCGACGACACCGGCAAGAGGCTATGGTTCGAAAGCAAAATCGAGGGCGAAGGTTTAGAGTCTGGCATTGGCCGCTTTTCCCAGTTCGCTCCCGACGACAAGTTCATCAAGTTGCTAATCGCTTCCCCGAGTAGCTCACCGACCAACGACGACCAAACAGTCTTGCGTGTGTTGGAATGGAATGCAGGCAACCTGTCCACGTCTTCGTCTCCATCCAAAGTCGCCATCAATCAAACGATTCGCGGAACCATTGCCGGCGCTCAATTTGCCCCAGACTCGTCTCGATTCGTAGCCTATACGACTCAGGGTGGCGTTTTTGTGGGCGACTTGAAAACAGAAAAAATTGTCGAACTAACGCGAGATGGTCGAGCAGGTAGTAGTGGCAAGAATCAAGCCCACCGGGAAAGAATTACATTGGCCGCCTTCAGTCCAGATGGACTGCGTGTCGTCAGCGGCAGTGAAGATGATCGCGCTTTCATCTGGTCGTTGGATGATGGTCAATGGCGAGTTTTTCCGCTCGAAGTCCGTGAGACCGATACGATTGCGCCAAACACAGCCAACATCAACTATGTCGCATTTAGTGCCACAGGTCAGAAAGTAGTCACGGCCAGTGCCGATGGTCGCGGCATCGTGTGGAAACTGAACCAACCGCAATTGCGATTCGAGCCCCACTTCTCGATTAAAGTATTGGGGACCAGTCAAGGCATGGTTCAAGCCGAGTTTATTGAATCACCCCTCACTGGTCCCAACGCAGTCGACTCGGAACGCTATCTGTTTTGCCGTTGGGGTGACGACACGATTCGCGTCTTTGATACGCTCATCGTTAATAACCCGCTCAGAACCGATGAACCACTGTTTAACGGTCGTGAAGTGGCCTCGCTTGCGGCTCCATACCACATCCGAAAAGCGCGGCTTAACTTGACAGCGGATGGTTCCTGGCAAATCACGGCCATTGGGCATGAATCGAGCGGCGAACCTGGCACATTAGGCAGTCAAGGCATTTGTGAACTGAGCGATACGCTCGGCTGGTCCTCACAGCTAAAAATCTCAAACTGGCTGTTGCGTCCGCTAGAATCCAATTTGGCTGAACCCGAGTCTAGTAAGCGATTGAAAAGTATCGCTTCAGTCATCAGCGCGCGACGCTTGGTCGGCGCGCTGCAACCGATGGAGAATTTGCCATCCCAGAAAGTGCTGAACGCATGGAAGTCGGTCGCTGATCCCCATCTGCTGTTTGAACAGCCAGACTTAGACCAGATTGTTGCGTGGCACCTGGATGAAGCGGATAGTAGCTTGCTGGCCAGACCACCTCAACCAACGGCCGCGCTTTGGCACTGGAGACAAGTTCAACTCCTCAAACCAGAAAAGCTTACAGACAACATACAGCTACGACGTGTGGCCGCCTTGGCCATGACCGGCCAATGGGAGGAAGCCGAGGACCTACTGGGTAACACCTCCGGCCAGTTAGCAAGTGATGTAGATTTTCTCAGTTTGCGCGCCGCTCTACGCTTGAAACAGGCTTGTGTCCCCAAGATCGACCCTCTGCGAAAGAAACTTTTGGAAGATCAAGCCATCGGGGACTATCAGACTATCCTGACACGCGTGCCCGAGGATCAGGCAGCCCGCGGAAGACTAGCCACGCTGTTTTTGAGGAAGGGCGCTGATGCAGATGCTTTTCGCGAGTTAGACATTCTGGTTGAGTCGGCAGGCGCAACTGTTGAGCCAGAACTATTGCAAAATCGCACCTCCGTCCGTACACGGCTGGGCCACGAAAGTCGCGAGATTTATCGCGACTTCAAACGCACAGCCAGTTTGTTTTTCGCGCAGAATAAACTCGATGCGGCTGTCGGCCAACTGAGCGGAGCTCTCGCGATGGCTAAAACAAAAGACGGAACCCTGCAGCCCGGTATCCCAACGCAAGAGGTCGCAGAACTGTATGAAATGCTAGCCGATGTCTATCGCCAACGAAAAGCCGTAAAGCAGACTCAGCGCAATGAAAATGGCCGGGAGGCCACGCTCGCCTTCTTGCAGGCCATCAAATACGCGCCCGACAACATGCAACTGCTCCACAAATTCTTGTTCGGCGTCAGCGATAGTGATCTCCCCAAAGGGCCTGAGGCATGGATAGAAATCGATGACCTATTCAAAAGGGCCATGCGTCTAGACCCAGACAATGAAGCGTTGGCCCTCCAGCGAATTGCCACGCTGATTCCCCAGCGCGACGATGATCCACAGTTAGACGCTCGCTTACTACAGGCCATTAGTGTCTATCAGCTTCTGGACGAAAAGGGCTGGATGAACGAGGAGCGACATCTGCAGATGGCAGCTTTGCAAGTGCAGATCGGTGATCTGCCCGCGGCCGAAAGATCACTCATCGAGGCCTGGGAAAAACTGCCCGATTCAACCTTGATTGGGCTGCGACTGTCCCTGACTCAATTGGCGCAACACAAACCTCAGGAGTACAAGCAGACATTGACCAAACTGGTTCAACGATCATCGTCGACCGCCGAGGGTAGTGATGCCAGCAATATTGCTTGGGCTGCCGCTTACGCTCCCGATACCCTTACTGACCACCCATCGGTTGTCCAACTAGCGCGTCAAGCCGCTACCGCATCGCCCGATGATCCAGTTGCACAAAGCGTTTTGGGCGCCGTTCTTCTACGCATTGGCGACAAGTCTGCGGCCGTCGAAGAGCTGTCGTCAGCCACACTGAAACGCGACAGCCTAACCATTCAACGACTTTCCGCTCAGCAGAAACTCGGCGGCGATGCGATGGACAGTTTGCTAACCGCCATGGCTCAACGCGACCCTCAGGCTGATGAAGCCTTCAGTCTCGCCAAACGCGAGATCGAGAAGTATCGTCAACAATGGCCAGCCACAGAGCACTTCTTCGACTGGATCTGGAACAAGCTGGAGTTCCAAGTACTGGAAGAAGAAGCCCAACAGTTACTCGATCGCTGAGCCATGTAGACGAATCGCTCCGCGACTCGTCATGAACTTGTAAACGAATCGCTCCGCGACTCGTCATCAATCCCCGGCACGGAAGTGCCGGGGCTACATCAAGCTACTGATTCAAAAAGCTCAGCGCCTCATCGCGCGACATGAAGTTAGCCTTACGCAAAATGTCGCCCTCTTTGTTGACCAGAAACACGCTGGGGATGCCGTTGATCTGATAACGTTCCACCAGATCAGCATGCTCCGGCAAATCGACATCGACGTACAGAGGAACATAATCTGCTTGTACCACGCGTCCAACTTCGGCATCTGGCCAAACTTGTCGCTTCATCGTTTTGCATGGCGGACACCAACTGGCGCTAAACACCAACAGCATGGGCTTGCCGGTCTCTTCGGCCTGCAGTTTAGCCGCAGCCAGGTTGGGTTCCCACTTAAAGGCCGCCTCGGGCTCATGGGAGCCATAGACCATTTCCTTGATTTTGGGCCACTGCAGGGCTCCGACCATCAGCACGAAGAGCACAATGGGCCAAAACAGACCTCGCGATGGCTTGGGCGGTTGATAATCGGGATTGTTATATGGCTCAGCCAAGTCGTCGCTGCCTTATAAGAGCGGTTCTTTTTTCTCTGCACGCATCACCCTAATCATATAAGCTTCTTGACGTTGGGGAAACTCTGGCTGAACCGCAGTCGACCGCGATATGGCTCCCAAGTACCGGCGGTTAGGGCGGCAATGGCACTTACTTTGTAGCGTAACGGCGCGAGCCGTACGGTAATTAACTAGAAATTCCGTTGAAGAACCGGACGGCTCGCGCCGTACCGCTAAAAAACAGGCGTAAAGTAAGCGGCATTGGGTTAGGGCGGATCGGGCGGTTCACTTTGACGCAGGGGCTCCCTTCACGGTAAACTAAGAGTTCCCGCCTACGCTCCCTCCCTGTCCGACCTGTCCGACCGAAAGAGAATTGCCGTGACTTTCCGACTTCTCTGGCTACTACCTCTCGTCTGGCTGATGCAATCAAGTCGCATCCTGGCTATAGATGATCAACCGCCTGAAAATTCGGGCGACAAAGCAACTGAGGTCGGCAGTCAGCCAAGTCCCGAGGCAATCGATTTTTTCGAATCGAAGATCCGACCGTTATTGCATCAACACTGTATCGAGTGTCACAACGACGATCAGGCTGAGAGCGGGCTGAGTCTTGAATCGCATGCAGGCTTGATGCGCGGTGGCAAACTGGGTGCGGCGGTCATTCCGGGCAAACCCAGGGAAAGCTTACTGATCAGCGCGGTCAATCACGACGAATTCTTGAAGATGCCGCCCAAAGACAAGCTGACCACGGTGGAACTGGTCGCCCTGTCCAAGTGGGTGACCATGGGCGCTCCGTGGCCAGAGTCTAAGTCACTGAAATCTCCCAAGCCCACACCAAAAAACGATGGGCCGGCTGGCCAGGCAGAGGCCG
>JADLDX010000503.1 GCA_020846515.1 Pirellulaceae bacterium | reverse complement strand
CACTTCCTGCAAGGCAATCTGCCGCTGCAAGTCCTCTTAGGTTCAGTGGTGGCCGGTGTAATCATCACTTTATTACCGTTGCGTGCCAAAGAGCGATCGATCGCTGCGCTGTCGATGGTCTGCCCCTATATGTTTCGAGCGCTGCATATCATCATGTGGCTGGCTCCGCTGGCGGCGCTGGGTGGCATGGCCACGACGATTGGCAAGTTTGGATTGGCCGCGCTGTGGCCATTGGCCAAATTGATGCTGAGCGTTTACATCACCATGGCTTTGTTTGTGTTCGTCGTGCTCTGGGGATTGATGCGCTACTATCGAGTCAGCCTGTGGCGATTCCTGGTCTACATTCGCGCGGAATTGTTGGTCGTACTAGGCGCTTCATCCAGCGAAGCTGCGTTGCCCGCGCTGATGGAAAAGCTCGAACGCATGGGTTGTTCGAAACCGATCGTGGGTTTGGTGGTACCCGCCGGTTACTCGTTTAATCTCGACGGTACCACGATCTATCTGTCGATGGCCACGATCTTTTTAGCGCAGGTCTACAACGTCGATTTATCCTGGTGGCAATTGCTGACGATCATCGGCGTCTTGATGCTGACCAGCAAAGGTGCCGCGGGGGTGACCGGCATGGGGTTTGTCGTATTGGTCTCGACGCTGTCGGCGGTGAAAGTAATTCCGATCGAAGGCGTCGTCCTGTTGTTCGGGGTCGATCGCTTCATGTCCGAGGCGCGGGCCATCACCAACTTCATCGGCAATGGCGTGGCCTCGGTCGTACTGGCCAACCATGAAAAAGCCTTTGACCGCAGTAAGATGCTGGCCGAGCTATACCCGAGCACATCGATACCAACCAGCCAGACACCGCCCAGCCAAACATTACCCAAGAGGGGAAGTGCCGAGTCGCGGAGCGACACGGCCACGTAGCCAGACACCGCCGGCCCAGACACCACCCGTCCAGCCCTGATGGTCAGGCCAATGGTCGGTCCATGCAGCGACGCGTCTGGTTCGTTATGCTCGCTACAACATGCATAATCGCAGCCGGGCAGGCAACTTCAAGGTGCTGGACCTGGGCCGGCTTCCACCGCGGCAGTTGGTTCTGGACTACTATTAGGCCCATATCGAACTTATTTTCAGCGTGACGGTTGGTTCGTCGCTGCTCACACCTTATCCTGACAAGGCCTTCGCTCGACATGGAAATACTCGACTGGATCCTGCACATGGACGAGCATCTGGGTGAACTGATCACGCAGATGGGCGGTTGGTTTTATGCCTTGTTAGTAGCGATCATTTTCAGCGAAACGGGCTTGGTAATCGCCCCGTTCCTGCCTGGTGATTCGCTCTTATTCGCCGTAGGCGCTTTTGCGGCCAAGCCTGAATACAACCTGAGCATTAGCTGGTTGTTGCCACTACTGATCGCCGCAGCCATCGTGGGCGACGCCGTCAACTATGCGATCGGCAAGTGGGTTGGCCCGCAGATTTTTCGACGCGACACCGGTTGGTTATTGAACAAGCATCACCTGCTGCGAGCCCAAGCCTTTTATGACAAGCATGGCGGCAAAGCGATTGTGCTGGCCCGCTTTCTGCCGATCTTGCGAACCTTCGCGCCCTTCGTCGCCGGAATTGGCGGCATGCAGTACCGCCGCTTCTGGTTCTACAACGTCATCGGCGCGATCGCTTGGGTCAGCCTGTTCTTGATCGGTGGCTATGTGTTTGGCAATCAAGAGATCGTCAAGAAGAACTTCCATATCGTCATCTTAGGCATCATCTTTGTCTCAGCCGTGCCGATCGCTTGGGAATGGTGGCAAGCCAGAAAGACACCCAGCGCGTAGAGACGAACACGTTACCGTTCAAAAGTTCGTTTAACAGTCAGCCGCAGGCGTACTGACAAACAACCGGGCAGCTTGCGCTGCTCCGCTTCCTTTTGAACGGTATGGGACTTTAATAGCTGTCAGCACGCAGGTAGATAGTACGCCTGCGGCTGACTGTTAAACGAGCGCAAGCTTACTTGCTGGCGTGCAGGCGCACGTCATCCAGGCTGGCCGAACCGCCTTCGGGCATGTGATCCACCAGACGCACCCGCACGGGCGTGCCAACGTGTGATTTCAGATCCAACCACTGACGCTCCAGGCCGTCACCATCGGTGCCAGGGAAGCGGCCTAGGACGAGTCCCGAGGCTTCACTAACTACCTCTACGCAGGCCTTCGGATTTTTGCCGCCACCAATTAAAGCACTCAGCCAAGGTTGAGTCAGCACGAATGGTCGACTGATCAATTCGCCGACCGGTTTGTGTTGACCTTCCGCATTGGCAGAGGAGGCCATGAATTTGCCGTGAGCCTGATTGCGAGCGGCGCTGATCACACTGGCCGACATCGAACCACGAACTTCCCAGTCGCGATGAAGTCTGGCGGCTTTGGAAGCCTCGACAACTTCTTCGAAATCAAAGTTCAAAGGTTGTTTGCCGCTGAGAGCTGGACGGAATCCGCCAACGTCATCAGCAATGGCCACACTTTCCGCAGCCAATTGCTGCTCGAAACGATCGCCTTTGACGAACGTTTGTCCGGCTGGTCGATCGGCAGGAATTTGCAGAACCAAAAAGGCGCCGCGCTTGTTACCGCAAACGATATCCAACAATTTGTCTTGATTGACATCGGTCGCCATGATCTGCGTGCCGACGCCGCTGGAAACATCAACCACATGCGGCACAAAGCGTACGCGGCCGCCGGATCGCTGCGTCTCCAACCATACGAGCGACGACGGCATATGCGAGCCTTCATCACCGGTTCCGTGAGCCCACCAGCGTTTGCCAGTAATGATGTCGGGAATGCCATCGCGGTTGATGTCACCCATATCGATACCGTGTAGTTGGCTGATCGCGATACCAACAGGGCTGGTCTTTTCATCAGCCGTCATGATCTCGACTTTCTCGAGTTTATCATGGGCCGCATCGATGACTTTGTAATAGACCAAACCGAATCCATGAGCCGAGGTGCCGGTCACGATTTCGTTTTTGCCATCACCATCCAAATCGACCGCATACATCTGCGCACCACCGGGAGCGGCGAGTGTCACCTTGTGAAACTTCCATGGTTCCTTGGCGGCGTCGCCACTGCGCGGACCTGGGTTCTCCCACCAGCCGTCTTTTTCCATGAGATCCATGCGGCTATCGTTGTTCACATCGCCAACACCCAGTCCGTGCGTAAAGCGATGGTAGTTATTGTTCGGCGAGATGGCCGTAAACTTCCACATGGCGGTCGGATCCTGGCCAGCGTGCGAAGCGTAGCCATAGAAACCTTTACTGGCGCAGACCAGATCCTTGACACCATCGCCATCCAAGTCGACCAACATGGGCGATTCATTGTCGGTCACATCCAGGATCACGTGTTGTTGCCACAGCCCCGAGCGCCCTTTGTCTTTGCCCGGATTTCGGTACCACCAACTCTCCGCACCGGGGAAACCCAGGACGACGATATCCATCAGTTTGTCACCGTCGATGTCATCGTTGTACATGACGAAGTTTTTGGAATAGCCAGCCGGATCGACCGGTTCACCGGCATAAAAGCGAGAGCGCTCGGTGTACTCGGGCCCCCAATAGATCCACGGACCGACGATCACTTCGCCGTGACCATCGTTATCCAAGTCGGCAGCGGTGCCACCCTCGGCATGGAACTCCGTGGTCAGTTGCACGCGTTCGAACTTTGGTTCAGCCGCCACGACGGGGGCCGCAAGTGTGAATGTGGACAGTATCAGGGCCAGCAGTTTGAAAGGTCGAGGGCGGCGGTACGGCATAATGGTGAGTTAACTCCGGCATAAGTGTGGGAAGGGAGAGGAGCCCACCATTGTACACTGACTCGAGGGGCACTGGCCAAGAGTCGCTTTGCGCTCCACGAAAGTCGTCCGTACTCGTGCCTACTCGTGCTTAATCGCTTCATCGCGGCTACAAAGTTTTACAAGGCGAATGGCTTCATAGCTGTACTTGCCCTCGAGCGCCTCAAAGATCGGTTTCAATCGCCCATCCTCACTGGCTTTCAAGGCTGCCGTGATGATTGGAATGCTTTCGGCCGGTACCCAGGGCGATGGGTCGGTGATGCCTTCGAAGTGAATAAAGTCAGTTAAATATCCGAAGACGGTCGAGGTAGCACGCCCCATCTTGGTGGCGACTGCCTCGATCGTCATACCTTGTCGCCAATATTCAAACGACGACACGGCCGCCGCGCTCAGATTGGGCGCACTCTGGCCAGGTGGACTGGTGGCAGATGGACCGCTCGTACCGGGCTGTACCGGCGTGAGCACATCGCGGGTCAGTGGCTGCGTCGCGCAGTAGGCGTCCAGACCATCCAGGAACAGCTGCCCATAGTCTTTCAATTTTTGATCGCCCATACCTTTGATGCGTCGGAAGACCGAGAGTGACGAAGGTCGAACGCGAGCCAGTTCGCGCAGAGTCGTATCGAGAAAGATAACGTAAGCCGGTACACCACGAAGTTGGGCTTCGCGATTGCGCAGTTCTTTCAAGCGTTCGAACAGACCACGATCCACACCTTCCCACGATTGGTTCTCGGCGATCGTCCGTCTAGGCGCAGCGGTGCGTTTCGGTGGCACGGTGAGGATCGGGGTGAGCTCTCGTTTTAGCAGCCGAGCACCAGTGGGCGAAACTCGCAGCAATTGATACTCGCCCTCGCGCATCAGGAACTGCTGACCGATCAGTTGTTCGATCCATTGGCGGATGGCTGCCAGTGGTTCATCCTTGAGCAATCCGTAAGTGCTCAATTGATCGTGGCCGGCCTGCAGAATTCTTCTGTCATTCGCTCCGACCAGTACTTTAGCGGTATAGTCGGCGCCGAAGCGTTGATCCAAGCGCAAGACGCATGAAAGAATTTTTTGCCCCAATGTAATCGGGTCTTCTACCTGATCGAGTTCGCCCAAACAAACGTCGCACGCACCGCAATTGTCCACGCCCAGATCCTGGCCGAAGTAAGCCGAGAGCGAGCGGTGGCGACAAAGCGCGCCGTTGCACAAGTTATTGATGGAACTCAGTGCCCGCAAGGCCCTTTCGCGCGCGCTGGGCTCGAGCGGATCGAGCATTCGTTTCCAGGTAAGAATATCACCGCCGCTGTACAACAAGACGCATTCCGATTCGAGGCCATCACGACCAGCGCGACCGCTTTCCTGTTGATAGTGCTCGATCGATTTGGGCATGCCCGCATGAATCACATAACGCACATCGGGTTTATCAATGCCCATCCCAAAGGCGACAGTGGCCACAACAATATCGACTTCATCGCGAATGAACGCCTCTTGATGACGACGGCGTGATTGATCATCCAGGCCAGCATGATAGGGCACCGCTTTGATGCCCAAGCTATTGAGAGCACCGGCCGTTCGCTCTACCTCTTTGCGACTGATGCAATAGACGATACCCGATTGCTCGGGATGACGCTTCACCACTTCGATAATCTGCTGCAACCGGTTATCGATCGGCAACATGCGATAGACCAGGTTCGGCCGATCAAAGGAACCGACTAGAACTTCGGCATCCACTAATCCCAGTTGCCTGACAATATCGCGCCGTACATGCTCGGGAGCGGTGGCCGTATAAGCATGCACCGGGATGTTTGAGAACCGCTCTTTCAACACCCGCAGTCCACGATACTCGGGACGAAAGTCATGCCCCCAGTCGCTGATACAGTGAGCCTCGTCAATGGCGAACAGCGACACCTTGATCGAGCGTAGGAAATCGAGCATGCGATCGGTGAGTAGTCGCTCTGGGGCCACGTAGAGCAGTTTTAAACGACCTTCGCGAATGCGCGAGGCGATCTCGCGCTGGGCCTCAAGACTTTGCGATGAATTGATAAATGCGGCGTCGACCCCGTTGGCCTGGAGGGCATCCACCTGATCCTTCATCAAGGAGATCAAGGGCGAAACGACCACAGCCAAACCGTCCAAACATAAGGCTGGCACCTGAAAACAAACGGACTTACCGCCACCGGTGGGCAGCACGACCACACTATCTCGGCCAAGGAGGGCCGACAGGACGGCCTCTTGCTGCAACGGTCGAAAGGACGAGTAACCCCAAACCCTTTGCAACACCTCTTCGGCTTTGGCCAGCATTTCATCGACAGCAATACTCACTCGCTTTGCCTCTCCCACATGCATATGGATCATGGCCCGCGATCTACGCGGCGGGCGTTACGGCGTCCGGGGCGTTCGCTCACCAACCATGGTAGTGGACCGTCAAGGTCTAGACGAGCCGCGCGGAGAGACAGTCGCTTGGAAAAGCCGACTGAAAACTGGATAAGAAGTTGGCTGAAAAAGTTGGCGCCAAACACTGATACTAGGGGCTACACGCTTGCCGCTCGCTTTGCGAGGCCAATGTAGCCGCTTCGCTCCGCGAGGCGGCGTGCACTGCACTGCACTTGGCAAATCACGGGTCGGCTATGTCGGATTGCAAGGATGGACCGCCTCGCGGAGCGAAGCGGCTGCACGGTCGGATTGCGAAGATGGGCCGCCTCGCGGAGCGAAGCGGCTACACTAGCGTTTGGTGCTGGTCGTTGGCCGGCTGGCCGATTCTGCCGCCGGTTGCGCTGGAGTGGGTGACTGGGTGGAGGTTTCTGGTAGCAGCTCAAAACTGCTAATCATTTGTTCATCAGCCATGCCAAACGATTCGGAGGCTTCGCCACTCATCGTGAACACTAAAGAGACTCGGCGACCGCTGTCATCGGAGATATGTGCATAGACCCAACGCACGGGCACGTCGGACGATTTGCCAACGGCCACCACGCGCAGCACGCGCATACCGCCGCTGTTCTTGCGTTCGCTGGCTTCAACCAGCGATTCGAGATTCTTTTCGAGTGACCGTTTGATATCGTCCTGCATACCCACCAAGGTCAGTTGCTGACCTGCGGCCAGTTTGGGCAACCGAGTTACATTGCACTGGGCGACAACCTGGTTCTTTTCGATCAATCGCAAAATGGCTTCCTCGCCTGTATCCACGATCGTCTTCCAGCGACGGTCGGCGAGCATTTGATAGCGACCGGGTACGGAGGCAATTTGTAGTAACCAGCGTCCGTCGTCGTTGCTTTGAGCGATCTGGCGCAGTTCGTCTAGCGAGACATCGTTGCAGGCCTCGGGCTCTTCTTTGCGGATCAACTTGACGCGTGCCGTCAAGGTAAATCCGGGCTCTGCCTGGCTAATTTCACGGATTTCGGTCAGAGACATGCCGACCCAAGTCACCAGAGCGCACTGACTGCCCAGCGCAGCGTGCATGTTGCCGTTTACTTTGATTTTTGTCGGTACGTTATTGACGGAGCCTTCGATTTCGCCGTTGCATTCGATGGTGGCGACGCCTGCTTCGACCTTCAAGACGCGACAATGGATGCTGGAGGAATGCACGGCTTCCAGTTGAAACACATCGGCCAGGGTGCGTTCACTGGGCGACCAACTATCATCCGCCTTCACCGGATCAGCGGGTAACATTTGGTCTAGCACCACACTATTGATGGGCAGTCGCACCAAGTCGACTTCGCGAGTTTGCAGGGGCCGATCGGGGCAATACTGTTGCCAGCTGCCCTCGTGTCGAGCCAGTCGCGCGTGGAAGCATTCCTCGCGCAGTCGATGACTGCTAGCATTGCCCGCCACCCAGGTCTGAACGCTGGCTTCGTTATAGTGCCGTGCCGCGGAGAGGGTTTCGTTTTGTGGATTTACGTAGATGCGTTCATCGAAGTCCACGGTCGATTCCGCTTTGACTTCAGCTTCGCGCGGAGGCTTTTTGCTGGCCGGATCTGGATCCGCCACTTTCAGGGTACCGCTCAATTGCAAAACGATGCGTGTACGAGTGGCCAATTCGCTGATGTCTCGCGGAGCCTGCAGCAAGGCTGGCTTCTTTGGCTTTTGTGCGACCAGGGCAGAGGGGGCCAGTATGAGACTCGTGGTTAGTGCAGCCAAAAAGGCGCGACGTCCACCCAAGCTTGTGTAAGTTGATGCGTTATTGATGGGGGAGTAGTTGAAGGGGGTAGGATGAGAATCGTCGAGCCGCGACATAAGACTGGCACTCCCTGCCGAAGTTGAGCCAACATAAGGACACATCTTCTTTGTCGGCATTACCGATCAAGTTTCTGTAAACTAACCCTCCCAAGCACAGCTTAGCTGGACAGCGCCACTTTGAATCAGTCGCTGGGCGTTCGCCGCGGTTTTTTCAGCGTAAACCGTGGCTAACGCCATGCGGCTGATGTTGCGTAGTTTTTCGGGGAGGGCCGCGTGCGCCGCAGAGACTAAGTTCGCAGCGAGTACTTCAGGCTTGGGTTAGTCGAGGCGGGCCCCTCCCCGACTGAGCTGCCGCCAGTCGACCCTCCCGCTGCTACGCAGCAGGAGGGTTAGTTGAACTAACCCTCCCAAGCGCAGCTTAGGGAGGGTCGAAAAACAGGCGTTTAGCCTGCTTTTTCGGGGAGGGTGCGTGCGCCGCACAGACGAGTTCGCAGCGAAGTGCTGCATGCCTTGGTTAGTCGAGGCACGCCCCCTCCCCGCCTGAGCTGACGCCAGGCGACCCTCCCGCTGCT
>JADLDX010000502.1 GCA_020846515.1 Pirellulaceae bacterium | reverse complement strand
GCCCAATGCCAACTCTTTTACTATCTTTCGGGTGGCGCGTTAACTTATTGGCCGATATGGCACACGATTTGCGCTTGCACTTAGGTCTTTTCCAAGACCTGCCAAAGTGACAAATATGATGAACCCAGTCGACGCCGAACGTGAGCAGGAGTTCTCCAAGGCCAAGCAGTTGCTGACTGACATTCTACAGTCAGAAAAGATAGTCAAGGAGCTGGAAGAGGAGGAAGCTAATCCTGACCCGCGACTGGTATATGGAAAAGCGCCAACTCTCTGGCTCTTGATTGTTCAACGCCTGTTGGGTGGGATATCCCTCAAAGAAGCCGTTAAAAGCCTGCTAGAAGAACATATGGATCTTCTTCCCCAGGACAATCGCCGAGTTGAAGAGGGAACTCTTTCGACCAACAGCTCCGCTTACAGCAAAGCTAGACAATCCATTGACTTAGAGGTCGTGAAACGGTTCTGCAATATCGTTTGTAATTTTCTCGCCCATCGCGCCGGGCCAGCATTCCTGGGGCAGCGTGTCTTTATTCTCGATGGCACTACGATAACGCTGCCACCGACCAAGGAACTGAAAGAGAAGTTTCCGCCTGCGCAGAACCAACTAGGTGAGTCGGTGTGGCCAGTGGCCATGTTGCTGGTTGCACATGAACTAACGACTGGCTGCGCTATGGTGCCTCAAATCAATGCGATGTACGGGCCGGAAAACTCTAGCGAAGCTAAACAAGCCACTGTGGCTATTGCCTCGTTGCCAAGTGCCAGCATTGTCCTGGCCGATAGCGGTTTCGGAATTTTTCAAGTTGTTTGGAATTGTAAAAAGTATCGTAAAAACTTCTTATTTCGGCTGACAAAACAACGGTTTAAGATGCTTCAAAAGCAAGCAAATCTTGTGGAGGAAGACGAAGGCTATAAGACCTATCACTTGACCTGGACGCCTTCGGATTACGAACGTCGCACCAATCCTGAGCTTCCGGCCGATGCATCGGTTGAAGTGTTCATGCATCAGATCACGTTGCCCAACGGCGAGGAACTGCTTCTGGTCACGGACCTCCAGGTAGACGCTCTAAGCGCAGGTCAACTGTACCACAGACGATACGATGTGGAGTTTGACATTCGAGACCTCAAGGTCACGATGGATACCGAGAGCATTCGCGCCAAGAGCTACCAAACTGTCATGAAAGAGCTCTATGGAAGCATCATTGCTTTTAACATCGTGACACAATTTCGTCGCCAAGCGGCCAAGCTAATTAACATCGCACCGCGCAAGCTGAGCTTCACCGGCGTCTGGCTGGTTTTTCAATACGAGCTACTACGTCCCAAGTTTGATAGCTACGAAGCAAGCCAGACGGCCTACCAAAGAGCGCTGATCAACGCATCCAGAGAGTTGCTCCCACAACGTAAAGGACAACGCAACTATCCAAGAGTGGCACATCCGCGCCGAGCCAAATCTACTAAGTTCCAAAAGGAACAGGCAAAAGAAAAAGCAAAAGCAAAAAAAGATCAGCCTCCAATACATCCACCACCCGGATGACCGTAAAGTAGATGGCATTGGGCTAACGCCCTGCGGCTAACGCCCTACGGCTGATGCGGTGCGGCTGATGCTGCAGAAGAAACCGGGGGCTAGCGCCCTGCGGCTGATGCCCCCGCCGCTAGTTCAAACCGACATGCGCCGGCTGTACCGCACCCACCAGCGTCTTTACGAAGCGATTGCCCACGACGAGCATGCTCTTTCGCCACATCTCTTCTTCGGGTGCAAATACCAGATCAGGCGTCGCGGGAACCGGCAGCCACTTGCGATCAACAATCTCTTGCTCCAACTGACCCTCTTTCCACAGTACCTGTCCCACCACGATCCGGACTTCACCGCTGGACGAGGAGACGAGCTTTTGCAACTTGTCAACGTGAGCCGCCAGGTACACGCCCGAGGCCGCCGCCATTTCCGCGCACTCTTGCTGGTTATGCAGTGCCAGGATCGGGCCAGAGATCGGACCGCCAAAACGAATCGGGCGCGACTCTTGCTCTTTAGACGCCTTCAAGAATTTCCACAGCCCTCCGACTTCGGTCTCAATCGATCGGTTGAGTACCAAACCCATCGACCCTTCCCCATCATGGTGCAGAATCAGGCAGACCGAGCCTTGCAAAATATGATCGGCACAGCGATTGGTCGCCACCAATAATTGGCCGCGAAGGACCAGTTGAGCGTCGGATGATGGAATTCGGTTGGACATAACTAAGTCACTGCCTGGAGATGAGGCTTCCTGGTTTGCATGGGTAGCAGCGCCCCTCGCCGCGAACGGCCGGTCGAGTTCTTCGAGCTAACTGCTAACCGCTAACTGCTAACTGCTAACTGCTAACTGCTTTCTTACTGCCGGATCGACAGCATTACAGCAGCATGAAGGCAGAAGTTGCAAACCGTGTGCCAGTCAACGAAGAGATAGTCAGCACTGCCCAGTCGATAAATGCCCCAAACGCTGGGCGCTACGAGGTACCACAGGATTGGCTTCAGTTTGCCCATGGAAATGCCGAATAGGTGATGAAGGGTCGAGGCGCAAACTGTTGGGTTTGCCTGACGTAAATGGTTCGTCGCCACGAGCGTCGAATTGATAGGCGGGTGCTAACTGACAGAAGCTGGTATACAGGGCCACCATGAATCGATCGCTGTCGAAAGATTTCTGTCAGAGTCTACTGTGCGTCGAGGTGCCGGTGGTGGTTACTTTAGCTCGCACTAGTATGGCTGTTGAGAATGTGCTGCGGCTGGTGCCTGGTGTAATGATTCAATTCGACAAGAGCTGCGACAGTCCGCTAACGGTCGAAGTAGGTGACCAGGCCATTGCCGAAGGCGAAGTCGTGAAAGTGGGCGATAAGTTCGGCCTGCGCATCAGTAGCATTCTGCCGCATGAAGAGCGGTTCGTGCCGGTCCAATCGCAGCGTTAGGGCCGTTAGGGTGCCAGGCGCGCAATGTACCAGCCGCTGGGCTGTTTTCGATAAACGAACCGATCGTGCAATCGGTCTTGCCGGCCCTGCCAGAATTCCATCTCGTGCGGAGCCAAGATCAGACCGCCCCAATGCTCAGGACAGGGGATCTCCTGGTCGCGATAGAGTTCGTCCAGACGAGCCCCCTCGGCTTGGAGCACCTGCCGACTCTCAATTTCACTGGACTGGCGACTGGCCGCGGCACCCAGTTGGCTGGACCGCGGTCTGTCGTGAAAGTACTGCTCGCTCGTCTGGCGATCGGACTTGGTCACATGTCCCACAACACGCACTTGGCGCTCCATGTGGGGCCAATAGAACACCAAACTTGCGGCCGGACGATCACTTAACTGCGTGCCTTTGTGGGACAAGTAGTTCGTAAAGAACATAAATCCACGTTCATCGACGTGCTTGAGCAAGACGATGCGGGACGTGACTTGCTCGCGCTGCCGATCGTAGGTCGACAGCGTCATCGCATTGAGCTCTAGCCAATCGGGATGAGCCGCATGCCTGGCCTCTTGAAACCATGTGTGAAACTGGTCAAGCGGTTCATCGGCCAGATCCTCGCGCTCCAGCGCTTTTAGCTCATAGTTGCGACGCAAGTCACGCATGGTCATGTGAACATCTTCCTTGGTGGGTCACGGGGTGGGTAACTTGGTGCAGTTGGCCAACTGACTACTTTTGCTCGTATTTGGCACTGTACTTACGATACAGTTGAGTATGCCGACTGTTCAAGTCGACGACTCGCCCCTGAACAAACGCGTGGGTCACTTGTGTCGGCGTTTCCAGGATATCACCATCAGCAATAAACAAGGTAGCATCCAGGCCCAGCGCCAACGCACCTACGCGATCAGCCGCCCCGAGTATCTCCGCAGTCGACAGCGTTGTCGAGCGCAACGCGATCTCGGGTGGCAATCCATAAGCGGCGGCTGTAGCAGCGTGATACGGCAAATTCCGCAAGGTGCTGCCACCAAACCGACCGGCCGTCGCGATACAAAACTGTATCCCAGCAGCATGCAGCCGACCTGGCACCGTGTAAGCGTCGTCGTATGGCAAATCTCTGCGCGTAGGCAAGCGATAGACACCAGCCACGATGACTGGCACCTTCTCTGCTAACAATACTTCCGCACAGTCCATCGCTTCGTAACCGCCGTAGATGATCAATCGCAACTTTTGAGCCTTGGCAAAAGCGACCGCCGATCGGATCTGCGCGGCGCGCGTGGCTGAGACGATCACCGGCAGTTGGCCTTCGATGACTGGCACCATGGCGGCCAGTCGGGCATCGAATTTGGGCGGGTTGTCTGACTGCATCGCACTACGATAACGCCGTGTCTGGTCGAGTATCCGTTCCAATTGTCGCAGTTCCACATCGCTGCCGCCGCTTCCCGCGCCACCACCTGAGCCACTGCGTGGCCAATTGATATGCATGCCCACGTCCGCTTTCAGTGTCATGTCTTCCCACGTCCAACCGTCCATGAGCATCAAAGACGAGCGACCACTGATCAGCCCGCCGTCAGGAGCACTGACGCCCATGAGGATGCCGTTGGCTCGCGCGACCGGAATCAACTCGCTGTCGGGATTAAACGCCACCGCAGCCCGGACATTGGGATTGAGCGTACCGGTTTCCCGCGAGTCCAGAGTAGCGCGCACAGAGTCGATTTCGGTCAGGCCAATGTTGGACAGCGGGTCGATTAGGCCTGGATAAACATGGGCACCGGCTGCGTCCAAGCGTGTGGCGTCCGCAGGAATAGCCACGCTTTTGCCCAGTTCGGCGATCTTGCCCTCTTTGAGTACTATCGTACCGGACTGGATGGTTTCGCCACTGACCGTATGCAGAACAGCATTGGTGATCACGATCGGCTTGGTCTGCTTGGCACCAGGTATTTGATCATGAGCCGTAGCGATGGTCGATCCAGCCCAACTGGCCAGGATCGCTATCAAACTGAACTGAGTCGTTTGGCAGATGCGCATATTGGAACTCGAATAAAATTTAGTTGATTGATAAAGTATTCTCTGGACCAGCTCGCCATGGCTACTTGGTAGATGCTCTGGCAGCTTGTCGCTCTTCATCATGCTCGTGCAGGTGCTCATTGAGTTGATCGAGCGCTTCATCATGATGATGATCAGCATGATTGCAGAACTCATCAAAGCGTACGAACCAAAGCGATGGATCGCGGCGATCGCGACCATCTCCGTCCATCTTTTCACCGGAGTCCAGTACGCGTGCGATCAACTGCCGCCGCAAGGCGTCCGCCTTGACTCTGGCCTGTGTGTCACCTTCTCGGTCAAAGTACTTCCGACCATCGATCCAAGTTTGCTCACATCGACTGAGCGTCGACAGTGGCGAACTGCTCCAGATAACGAGATCAGCCTGCTTGCCCGGTTTGATCGAGCCTACGTATTGATCGATGCGCAATTGTTTGGCGGGATTGAGCGTCACAAACTTCAAAGCCTCTGTCGGCTCCAAGCCACCATACTTCACTGCCTTGGCAGCCTCGTGGTTGAGATGTCGCGCCAATTCGTCGTCATCGGAATTGAAGGAGACAACAACGCCGGCGCGATGCATCAAGGCTCCGTTATAGGGAATGGCATCCAGCACTTCAAACTTGTAGGCCCACCAGTCCGAGAAGGTCGAACCCATGGCACCATGTTTGGCCATGGCATCGGCCACTTTGTATCCTTCCAGGATGTGTTGCAGCGATCCGATGGTTATGCCGTAGTCTTCCAGCACGCGCAAGAAAGCCAGAATCTCGTCTTGACGATAGCTATGGCAGTGAACCCAACGCTGCTTGTCCAGAATTTCGACGATGGCATCGAGCTCATAATCACGTCGCGGTGGTAGTGTTTTGCTGACACCGCTAGCGGCGCGGGCCGCTTTGTAGAGCTTGGCGGCTTCGAATCGATCGCGGAAGATTTGCTCGACGCCCATGCGAGTTTGAGGATAACGACCTGAGGCCCGTTCGCCCCAATTGCTTTGCTTGACATTCTCACCGAGGGCGAATTTGATACCCAAAGGCGCTTCGCGCATTTTCATGGCCTGGTCGTTCGCGCCCCAGCGAAGCTTGATAACCTGGTTCTGGCCGCCAATGGGATTAGCAGAACCATGCAACACGTTGGCAATGGTCACACCGCCAGCCAACTGATAATAGATATTCATATCGTTGGGATCGATGAAGTCACCGATCCGTACCTCAGCCGTTACCGCTTGTCCCGATTCATTCACTCCGCCATCGGTAGCCATGTGCGAGTGACAATCGATGATGCCAGGCGAAACGTGTTTACCCTTAGCGTCTACGATGATGGCTGTCGGCGGGGCTGTTAAATCACGTCCGACCTGCTCGATCATGCCGCGGTGTACCAGTACGTCACTCTCTTCGAGCACGCCTTGTTCGTCGGATGTCCAGACCGTGGCATCTTTGATCAATAACCATTCAGGCTGTTCGGGAGCGCTG
>JADLDX010000501.1 GCA_020846515.1 Pirellulaceae bacterium | reverse complement strand
GGGGAAACTCAACCAATCACTGGTGAAACTCAGCGTGCGTTTGGCAAATTTACTTTGAGTGTTGCCACTGACCTGTCACCTGGATTTTACGAAGCTTGGGCAGTGGGTCGACACGGCGCGTCGTATCCCCGAGTGTTTTGGGTGTCACCGCGACCCGTGGTGACGGTACCCCAAGCAGCCAGTGAGAACGGACCATTTCCCACGTTGCCCAGCGATGGTGTGGTCGTTGATAAATACGTGGCGGCCAAAGTTCAGCGCTACGAATTGCCGCTGACCGTCGGCCAGCGCGTGCGTATTATTGCTCTGGATGCCAAGCTCGAGTCGCGTGCGTTGTCACACATTCGCGTCGCGTCGCCGAGCGGACGATTGGTTGCCAGTGCCCGCAGTGAGGGGACCAGCGGAGCCGTCGCCGAGTTAACAGCAGAGCAGGCGGGCAATTACCGCGTTGAGCTGCGTGATGCGATTTACCGCGGTGGAGATGAATTTACATACGCAGTGTATGTTGAATCGGCCGATCAGCCGCCGTTGGATAGTGCTCGCGCCGTTTGGAGCGATCGCGCTCAAGTTCTGGCGGCCCTGAAACCGGGTGCCGGTCAACTTACGCCGGCTCGGCAATTGGCAGGCTTGGCCATCGCGCGATGGCTCAGCGCCGACAGCTCGTTCGTCTCCGCCCACACGCCGCGCGCCGAGCCCGTGGATATCACGCTGCCTTGTTTGGTGCAGGGTGTTTTCTCAACTAACGCGAAGGGCGAAGCCTTTCAATTCACAGCAAAAAAAGGCGATGTCTATTACTTTGATGTCGCATCCGACATATTGGGAGAGAATACCGACGCATACCTCGCGATCTACAAAGTCACGACCACCGATGGCAAGGTAAAACTGGATCGTGTGGCCGAGCAAGATGATGCGCCGGCGATGGGTTCTGCACCATTTCGAGTTACGCGTAGTGATCCATCGCTGCGCTGGTCAGCACCCGATGACGCCACGTATCACGTCACGGTGCGTGATCAGTTGGCTACCAGTTCGGCCACAGCCGGCCGCAAATACGTCTTGGCCATTCGCAAGCCCCAACCGGCGCTAGACCTCATGGCCGCTTGGGCTTATCCCATCAACAATCAGGCACAAGCTAAACCGATCGGCAACAATCTTATCATCGGTGGATCGTTAGCGATTCGCGTGGTGGCTGGTCGTGCGGATGGTTTGACCGGCGCGATTGAAGTGACATGTGAAGGACTACCGCCGGGCGTTGTGGCACCACCGATCATTATTCCAGCCGATCGCGACGAAGGGCACTTGATCCTTAGTTGCCCAGCTCAAACGCCTAGCGCCGTCGCACCTTTGAAGATCATCGGTCGCGTACTTGGAGATCAGAACCCACCTGTGCAAGCGGAAGCGGTAGCCGCGGCACTCACCTGGGAGCCAATGCCTACTTGGAACACTCTGGTTGGCAGACTCAGCCAACAACTGGTGCTGTCGGTTAACGAACAGGACAGCGTGCCGGTTACTTTCCAAGTTGGTGGCGATCAACCATTGGTGATGGCCCGCGGTGGCAAACTGCCGATCCCGATCGCGGTTACACGTCGACCTGGCGGTGCTGACAAAGCTGTTCTGCGGGCTCAAGCGCTACCGACCAAAACGACCCTGGCGGATGTAACCATTGAGGGCAGCGCCAAGGATGCCAAACCAGAGTTGGTCATTGCGGCTGATGCTCCCATTGGCGAAGCCACGTTTTGGTTTCAAACGGAAACCAAGGTCAAGTTTCGCAATAATCCACAAGCTTTGCAGCGGGCTGAAGCCCACAAAGCCGCTTTGGAAAAGATTCAAGCTGATCCAGCCCGAGCGGCTGAGAAGGACGCTGTTGCTGCTGCCCTCAAGGCTGCTACCGATCGCATCACTCAGTTAAAAGACCCCACAGGCGAAAAGGAAGTGGCCGTGTTTCTGCCGACCAACTCAGTGCGCGTGAAGATCGTCGAAGCGCCCCTTGAGCCCGCAGGAGTTTGGCGCATCGAGGCCAAACGTGGTACGCAGTCTGAGCACGTCCTGGCCGTAAAACGCTTGTTCGGTTTGGATTCAGCCATCGATATCAAGCTGGCGCCTGAACCAGCCGCACCGGGCGTAGAATTCACTGCTCCGCCAGTCGACGCCAAAGCGGACCAAACCAAAGCGAGCATCAAGCTAGCGGCCGATGCGGCTGCCGGTGAACGCATGCTGAAAGCAAAGTTGTCCTACAAGTTTAACAACCAAGATATGAGTATCACGTTGCCCCTAGTCTTGTCGGTGACAGAGTAGTCTTGTCGGTGACAGAGCAGGGAAGTTTGAAGTTAGAAACAGTTTAAAGTCGAACGTTGAAACGCGAGAAACGAGCCATGCATCGAAATTCTGTATATGCGTTGTTGTTAGTTGCCGGCCTGACGCAAGCGGCTGCCGCTGCCGATTACGCCAAAGACATTTCACCACTGTGGAAACGCAGTTGTGTGGCTTGCCATAACAGCAAAAAAGCTGAAGGCGGATTGAACCTGGAAACCGCCGCTATGTTGCTCAAGGGCAGTGACAGTGGTCAATCGGTTATCGCTGGCAAGAGTGCTGAAAGTGAATTGCTCAAGCGCATCGTCGCCACCGATGACACCGCCATGCCACCGAAAGATAACTCGGCCGGTGCCAAGCCGTTGACACCGGCTGAGATCGAATTGGTCAAGCAGTGGATTGATGCCGGCGCGATGCCTGGCGAAGATGGCTTGCCTACCTCAATTGCCTGGCAAGCCGTACCTGGGAACTTTCAACCCATCTACGCCATCGATACGACAGTTGATGGTCAGTTCGTCGCCACTGGTCGTGGCAATCAAGTCGTCGTACACAATTGGCCACTGCAAGCCAGTGCGACCAGCGCGGTGGCTTTGGTCGATCCACAAACGATCATCAACGGAGCCCCTTCGGCTCATCTGGACCTAGTGCAGTCGGTCGCCTTTAGCCCTGATGCAAATCTATTGGCCACCGGTGGCTATCGCTGCGTAAAACTTTGGAAACGCGACGCGACGCCCTCGGCGCTGGTAGGTTTGAAGAACAGCACAGGTGTTGCGACCAACTCAACTTCCGGTCAGTGGCTCGCTCTAGCTCGCGATGACAAATCGATCGACATCGTGGATGTCGTCAGCCGCCAGGTAACCGTCAAGATTCCTGCGGCTGCCGCCGCGATAACGGCCATTGCCTGGTCGCTGGATGACCAGGTCGTGTTCGCCGCCGATGGGGCCAACAATGTGACTCGTTGGCAATTGCCACCTGCTGGCGCAGCGGCCGGCACAGCGCCCACATCGCTGGCCTTCGCGGCACCGGGACCAGTGGGCGCACTTGCCGCTCTCGCCCAAGATCGCGTGGCTGTCATGCTCTCTGATGGTCAAGTCAGTCTCTGGGTGGCCGAGGCTGCTACGGCTCCTGAGGCCAAAGGTGCGGTCTCATTTGTCAAGAAAGACTTTGCCGAAGCCATACCCGCGGCCACTTCGATGGCCGTTGTCGCTGGTGATCCCGTTAAGTTGTTGGTAGCGCAAGCCGACGGAACGATCCGAGCCGTGCATGCGATGGAAGCCAAAGTCGTCGGCACCTGGAAGAGTCCGGTGGGCGTAACCAAACTCGCTGCGCATCCCAAGTCGCCCCAGGTCGCATCACTGGGAGTTGATGGATCGCTGCGGCTCTGGAATGTCGCCGATGGAAAAGAGATTTCGAACATCGTGCCCGACACGGCCATGTCACGCGAAGCGGCTCGCGGTGGTCGCACTGCTGCTCGGCAAAAAGCGGAAGTCGATCGACTGGCCGCTACGATTAAAGAGTTGGAAACGGCACATCAAAAAGAGCAAGAAGCCATGAAGAAGGTGGCTGATGAGCGTGAAAAGGCCGCAGCAGCCTTGGCCACTAAAGTCACCGAATACGATACCAATACCAACGGGATCAAAGAAGCGGAAAAAGGCATCGAGACGGCCAAGGCGATGATCGCTGAGCAAATGAAGCGCATCGAAACACTGACCGCCGAGATCGAAGCCAAAAAGAAGAAAGAGCCTGAACTGTTGGCCGCTAAAAACACGGCCATGGAAGGTGTCACCAAGCAAGATCAAACACTGGCCTCCGCCAAGGAAGCGGTTGATCGAGCGGCCAAGGCCATACCAGCCCAGCAAGCTGTGGTCGAAGCCGGTAAAGCAACCCTGACCAACTTGGAAGCTATCTCGGCGAAGCTGGTAGAACAAGCCAAAGCGGCACGCGAAGAAGTACCTGTCTCCTTTGGATTTGATGCCAGCGGAAAAGAGATTCTCGTCGGTCGCAAACAGGGCGCAATCACGGTTGTGAACCTGGTGGCAGGTCGGGTATCCATGGAAGTTAAATCGGCGCCCAACCTGGCCAGCGTGATTGGTGTGGGCCGTATGCTCGTGGCCGCATCCAGTGGTGCGCCGTTGAGCGTGTGGAATAGCGACACGGCTTGGAAACTCGAACGCACCATCGGCAGCGAAACCGATCCAGCGTCTCTGCTGAGCGATCGCGTAACGGCATTGGCCTTTAGTCCTGATGGGCAGACTCTGGCCATCGGCAGCGGTCCGGCCAGTCGCTTTGGTGATGTCAAACTGGTTCGCACCAGTGACGGCTCGATCGTGCGTGACTTGGGTGAAGTCCACAGCGATACCGTGCTGGACGTGGCTTTCTCCCCGGATGGAGGACAGTTAGCCACATGTGGAGCAGACAAGTTGGTACGTGTGTTTGATCTGGCCAGCGGCAAGCAGCGTCTGGCCTTGGAAGGGCATACTCACCATGTGCTGTCAGTGGCTTGGCAAGACAGCGGCAATGTGCTGGCTTCGGCTAGTGCCGATGGTACCGTTAAAGTCTGGAACATGATCACCGGCGAACAGCAACGCACCGTGAGCGGCTTTGCCAAAGAGATCACTAGCCTGGCTTATGTGGGGCAAACCAGTCAGTTCTTAGCCGCCTGTGCTGATAACTCGTTGCGATTGGTCGAAGGCAACAACGGTCAAACCGTACGCAGTTTCGGTGGGTCGACCAGCGCGTTGTATGCTCTGTGCCTGTCCACGGACAACAAACAGGTCATGGCTGGCGGTCAGGAAGGCAAGTTGATCATCTGGGCAGTGGATGATGCGAAAGTGGTCAAACAGTTGGATTGATGGTAGCCACCGCAGCCAAGGTAGCCACCGCTGCCAAGGTAGCCACCGCTGCCAACGTAGCCACCCGCTGCCAAGCGGTGGATCTTGGCTCCAACGCAGACCACTACGCAGTCCACCGTCTGGCGACGGGTGGCTACGAAGTGCACCGTCTGGCGACGGCTGCGAAATATCTTGTTTTGATTAGCAACGACCGCTTGAGGCCAAGTGGCTTGTCCAGGCCTCGAGCAATGCCGTTTGGTTGGCGTTGCGGTCGACATGAGCGATGGCTTCCAGGCAGCGGTTCCAACATTCGATCGCTGCTTCCACACCGCCAGGCCAGTTGCTTATGCGGCTGCTGATCGCGTGCTGTAACGCCGAATCGCTAGCCTGTGGACCGCCTTGTAGCTGACATGCCAACTCGCGATAGAAGTCGGCGGTCATCTTAAGCATAAGTTTTGTACGTGGTCGGCGAACAATGGTTTCTTTCCCAGCCGCGTCCGCCAACGCGCCCACGGATTTCCCCAGATCCACAAAGTCTAACTGAGCGGTCGATAATCGCTCGAGCAGTTGAGCGCGAAAGAGAGCCAGTTCATCGTCGGCCAGCGTGCGTGCCATACCCAGACCGCCATCGCACTGACGCGATATATACAGAGCTTTCTCAAGTGAATCAGCGATTCCCTGACGCATAATCAACTCGGCCAACTGGTCAGGATTGAGGGGTTGAAACCGTACGACCTGGCAACGCGAGCGAATGGTCGGTAACTGTCGTTGCAAACTAACTGAGAGCAAAATGAGGACGGAATCCGCCGGCGG
>JADLDX010000500.1 GCA_020846515.1 Pirellulaceae bacterium | reverse complement strand
CCTTCGATGACGGCTTGCAATTCCATTTGATTGTTGGTCGTCTCTTTCGCGCCACCGGAGCCTGTTAACTCCTTGCCAGTCTTGACATCGCGGAGGATAAATGCCCAGCCACCTGGACCGGGATTGCCGCTACAGGCACCGTCGGTGAATAGCTTGACCTCGCGAAGTACCCGAGGTTCTGATTCCGCATTACTCATAGCCTGCAATTCCTTGACTGGGTTTATGGTCGCCTTGCGCTCCGCGAAAGGTGCGTTCTTTCGCGGAGCGAAAGACGACGATGGTTATAGCGTTTTTTCGCGGAGCGACAGAGTGACCATAACCACGTGTTCAGGCCAAAGCTTGCTCCAAGTCAGCGACCAAATCGTCACCATCTTCTAAACCAACCGATAAGCGAATCAGATTGTCCGTGATACCAGCCGCCTGCCGCGCGGCTGGGTCGTAACTGGCATGGGACATGGTGGCCGGATGTTCGATCAAGGATTCCGCAGCCCCCAGACTGACCGCCAGATGAAATAGTTTAGTCGATTTCACCATGCGTTTGGCATCGTCGGCTGCGCCGCGCAGCGCAAAGGTAATCATGGCGCCGTGCAGCCCTTGGAACAAGGCTGTTGCCCGCGCATGATCGGGATGTGATGGGAGTCCAGGATAGAGCACGTATTCCACGGCCGGAGGCCCTTCGAGGAATTCGGCCAGACGCTGCGCTGTCGCGCACTGGGCACGCACGCGCAGGTCAAGCGTCTTCAAGCCGCGGCCCAACAGAAACGCATCAAATGGCGACAAAACTGCACCCGTCGCGTTTTGAATAAAGTACAAACGCTTGTGTAGTTCAGGATCAGCCGTGGCCAGCACACCGGCCAGACAATCACTATGTCCACCCAAGTACTTGGTGGCCGAATGCATGACGATGTCGACGCCCAACTCCAGTGGACGCAGCAGGACAGGCGTCGCGAACGTATTGTCAACTCCCACCAACAATTGGTGGGCTTTGGCGATGGAGATGATTTCAGGCAAGTCCGGTACGGTAATGCGAGGATTGCCAATGCTTTCCAGCCAGACCATTTTCGTATTGGGTCGGATCGCCGCGGTCAACTCTTGAGGATTCTGCAAGTTGACTAACGTCACCTCAATGCCTGCGCGGTTGCAGATCTTGTGCAGTAGCCGATAGGTGCCGCCATAGATGTCCATGCCAGCCACAATATGTTCGCCGCTATTGAGCAGCATAGTGGCGCAGTGCGTGGCGGCCATGCCTGAGGCAAAGGCCAGCGAGCCACAGCCACCTTCCAGCGAGGCGAGTGTGCTCTCCACGGCGGCTCGTGTCGGATTACCGCTGCGTGAATAGTCGAAGGTGCCCCACTCGCCAGCGCCTGGCTGGACAAACGTAGTGGCCGGATGAATAGGCGGCACGACGGCGCCGGTCTGGGGATCCGGTGCGTTGCCTACGTGAATGGCGCGCGTTCGAAACTTCATGAATCCAATGCCTGTCGTAAGTCTTCGATCAAGTCAGCCGTATCTTCGATGCCGCAGGCCATCCGAATCATATTGTCGGTAATGCCAAATCGCTCGCGGTCGGCCGGCGCGTGGTTGAAGTAACTCATGACCAGCGGCTGCTCGATCAGCGATTCAACGCCACCTAAGCTTGGACCGATTCTTGGGATCTTGACGCGATCGATCACATTGGCCGTCTCGCGCCAATCGGCGCCTTTGACCAAAAACGTAATCAGGCCGCCATAGCCGCCCAGCATGGTACGCTTGGCAATATCGTGCGTTGGATGGCTGGGCAAACCTGGATAGTAGACGCGTTCGACTCGTGGATGAGCTTCCAGGAACTCGGCGATCGCCTGTCCATTTTCATTGTGCCGTTGCATGCGCAATTGAAATGTCTTTAGACCGCGCTGGAGTAGATACAGATTGTGAGGAGAATTGATGCCGCCCATCACTCCGCGTAGTTGTCGTACGCTTTCCAGCTTTTCTCGCGTACCGGAGATCACGCCGGCCAGCAAATCGTTATGCCCGCCGAGATACTTGGTGGCCGAGTGCAGTACGTAATCGACTCCATACTCAATGGGCCGCAGGTTCAAGGGCGTTGCCAAGGTAGCATCGATGAGCGTCTCAATTTCATGGGCTTTGCCCAACGCTACAAATTGTTCCAGGTCGATGCAGGTCAAGTGCGGGTTGGTCGGCGATTCGCTGACGAGCATCTTGGTGCGCGGCGTGATAGCGCGTTCCATGGCGTCAAAGTCGCCAGTCTTGACTTGATGAGTCACGACGCCGAAACGCGCCAAGTGCTTGAAACAGAACTCGCGACTGCGATGGTAACATTGATCGAAAAAGACAATCTCGTCGCCTGAGTTTAGCTTGGCCATCAATACGCCGACGATGGCTGCCATGCCGCTAGAGAACACAAGAGCTTCTTCAGCTCCTTCCAACGCTGCCAGTTTGGCTTCGACCACGCGCTCATTGGGATTGCCATAGCGACCGTATTCTTCGCGAGGTTGCTTCTGTTCGATAAAGTCGATTACCGACTGTGTGTCATCGAACGTGTAGGTCGAACTGCAAACGATGGCATCGGTTACCGCATCGAGCGCCTTGCGTCGCGCCTCTCCGGCGTGCACTGCCAAAGTCGATGCGCCAGCGGTCGGTTTGCCTGCAGTCGACTCGGTGGTGCGTGTGTTTTCTTCGACCGGCAAGGAATCGGGAAGCTTGGTAGGTGCTGTCATAATATCTTGAAATGTCTTCAGATCGCAGGGCCTTAGGAATCGAATCCGGCATTACGTTGAGAAAGCGGCAGCCCGTCAAATCCTGGCCATAAATGATCCGGAGGAGATGGGCTGTTCCGGAGAAACTGCGACTGCTTGAGAGGCAATTGCTGCCGAATTTGAGTAGAGAGTTCAAACTCGACGCCGCCACGGGTGGTTAGCGATAACCGACCGATGGCGTTTTACCGGGCTCTTTAGCAGTTGGAGGCTGCAAGCGGCCGCAACTCCCTGGACGTTCAGATTCTACTCCTCAGGTAAGACTTTCGCAACTGTGTCCCCATGCCCTTTCGCTGGGGAGGAAATGGTTTCATCTGTGCCTCGGCCTTGCCATCTGTGCTAACTCGAATATCCCAGATGGCAAAGCCGGTGCACAGATGGAGCTTGGAGGAATAGGCGCGGGCACGAAAGGTCCCGGGGACACAGACCATTCTACTTTTATGCTAGCAAACGTTGATTGCCTGTGTCCCTGGGCGATCCGATCGATTGAGGAGGGTTGTGATTTTTTTGCCCTCACATTTTTTGCCAGCTCTTTTGTCGATTTCTCAAGTGCACTCAGACCTCCGCCCTTGTCCGTCTTATCCCAGCAGGCGTCGGACTTCGCGAGCCGCAGAGATGGGTGATAGAGCAGTTGTGGCAATGCCGCTGACGACGCGAGTAATGTTATGGTCAACCTGGCCTGGCGTTTGCCAGGTTTGGCCAGCGGCGCGTGTGATGTAAACCGACATGGTGTGGTGACCACTGCCGGGTCGCTCTCCGATGATATGAATGATCGTACGCTCGCCAGCCAGTCCCCCGAACAGGGTTTCGCCTATCTTGTAACCGGCGCGTACTCGGCCACTGGTAACCACCAGGTTTTCAGGCGCCAGCGTCAAGCCAATTGATTCGGCATCGCGACGTATTTGCTCCAGCAGCGGCAGCAGGTTCCCTTCGTCCATCAGCGCCAGGGCGTTTAGTCCCTCTGAGATTACGATCTGGGCCGCATAGCGTCCCTGATGTTTGGCGCGCAATGACTGCAGAGCGCTGAGCGTCTCGGCGGACAATCGTTCCCCGCTATCCGGATGCCAGATATAGTCGGTACGGTCTTTCGATTGCGTGCGTAGCGACTGGCCTTCGGGAATGCGTCGGACAAACTCGTCACGCCATTGTTCCCAAATACAGGCTTTGGCATCGTGATAGATTTTGTCGATTTCGCTCGCCAGCTTCGGCGATAGATCGTAGGTCCGCTGGCCATGACCGCGAGCGATAAAGACACCGCGCGCTTGCACCTCGGCCAATTGCAGCTCAGCTTCTGCCTGGATGATCGCAGCACTGCGTAGATCGCCTTGACGTCGTCGATACTGCATATAAACCCACACGGGGTCGCCGAAGTGCTCGGTAGGTTGGCCAGCGGCATCGATAATTTGCAGCTCTTGAAAGAACTTCCACATCGCATCGTTGACGCGATAGCCAAATTTTTCACGCAAACGCACATGGTCTTGATAGCCGGTGGTCAGGTAACCCAGCATTGGGTCGATCTTGGTCGGCAACGCCATCAGGTAGGCCGGAGCGGCCGGTGCAATTTCTTCCAAGCACCAGTCCAGATCGGCCAACGTGACATCCATGTGCAATGTCGAACAGACATCCAGACCAATAGTCAGCCCATGGAGTTTGCCCATGACCAGATCTTCTAAGCAGCAACGCACCAACGGCTCGCGCGAGCGAAAGACTTCCGGTCCGATGAAGCCCGCCACATCGTTGACATGTACCCAAGCCGGTTGGTGGCGGACCTGCGAGACTTCGTGACTGAGCGCGCGGGCCAGGCCGTACTTGCGAGAT
>JADLDX010000499.1 GCA_020846515.1 Pirellulaceae bacterium | reverse complement strand
GCGGACTAGGAAAAGGAACTGCCTTTACGATTCGCTTGCCCGCCCATTCGCAAACGCGGGCTGCCTGATCGGGATCGCCAGGTTCCGGTTGGCAAGCTTCAGTTACCGAGCACGCACCTTCCGATTGCCAGTTACAATAGAGGGCTTGTCTTACGCACGCAGTAAGGAGTCCTACATTTGGATCAGCCGTCGCCTTCTAAACAGTCGAGCCCCGAAGTCGACGTGGTAACCAATGCTGCTCTCAACCATGAACTGGCTCTGGGTGTGCTGGCATTGCAGTTGAAGCTGATTACTCCACCACAGCTCAGCCAGGTACTGGAAAGCTGGCTGCAGGAAGTGAATCGACCGCAGTCTCGATCACTAAGTCAGCGCCTGATCGAACAAGGCTATCTGTCTGCCGACGACCAACGGATGTTGCAGACGTTGGTGCAACGCCACGAGCATCAACTGCTGTCGAGTTATGTCAATGGGACGCAGGCGTCAGCCGACCAACCTCTGGATTCATTTGCGGCCGCGCGGACTTTGCAACACACGTTGCGAGACTCAGGACCTGGTGATCCGCCCAAAGACGTTGTCGAGAGTTTCCGATTAGGCCGAGGCAATGTCGAGAATCTAACGGAACTCAATCCGTCCAATCATCGGTTTCGCATGCTCCGCCCCTACGCTTTGGGCGGTTTGGGGATTGTGTCGATTGCGCACGACGTGGAATTGAATCGCGAGGTTGCGGTTAAAGAGATGCGGCTGGACACAGCCTCTGAAGACGCTGTCCAGCGTTTTATGCTTGAGGCCCGCGTGACGGGCCAGCTGGATCATCCGGGTATACCGCCTGTCTACGCGATTGGATACTTTGAAGATGGCCGACCGTTTTATGTGATGCGGCTAATCGAAGGCGTAACTCTCAAGGCCGCGGCAGCTGAATTTCATGCGCGCTACTCGAGTTCCGATCGTAGTCGCCAACGCACCATGCAACTGCGCAAGTTGCTTGGCGCTTTGGTCAGTGTCTGCAACACAGTTCATTTTGCGCATTCACGCGGCGTGCTCCATCGAGATCTCAAACCCTCCAACATTATGTTGGGCGGCTACGGCGAGACTTTGGTGTTGGATTGGGGGTTGGCTAAGAGCCAAGCGCAATCGATGCCGCTATCAGTTATGGAAACCAAGGCGCAGCAATCTAAGCGTCGTACGGACGACCCTGCGCAAACGGGCACTGGTTCGATCTTAGGTACCCCGCACTACATGAGTCCTGAACAGGCTCATGGCGATTGGGATTCGGTCAATCCGCGCAGCGACGTGTATTCGCTGGGTGCGACCATGTACACCGTGCTGACTGGTAAGTTGCCCTTTAGCGGCAAAACTCGCGATGCGGTGCTTGAACAAGTATGCCGCGGCGAATTCAAGGCGCCTCGTCAAGTCGATCCACGCATCCCTCGAGAACTGGACGCCATCTGTCTCAAGGCCATGTCACTGGAGCGCGAAGGGCGATTCGCCACGCCCGGTGATTTGGCAACTGAAATTGAACATTGGTTGGCCGATGAACCAGTGACCAGTTATAGCGAGCCGCAGATAAGACGTTGGCAACGTTGGGTCAAAGCCCATCAAGCCTCGGTGGCTGCCCTGGTCGCCCTGTTGGCGACCGGCTTTGTCGCTCTGCTGATCGGTGCCGTGACTGTCTCCAAGGAACACCGGGCGGCCATCGCGCAAAAACAACAGGCCAATGCCGAACGCGTGCGCGCGACTGAGATGGCCGATGAAGCGCGAAAACTAGTCTTTGAGTCACTGGTCATGCGTTTCGACGACCAGTTGAGTAGTGTTTCAGGTACGGAGAATCGCCAACTCGAACTGCTCCAAGATACGATCGGTGTGTTAGAGAAATGGGCCCTGGAGACACCTTACAATGTTCAAGGCGTTCTGGATTGGGCCATGGCCATCCGGCAACGATCGCAAATGCACAGATCATTGAACCAACTCGATGATGCCTGGAGCGATCTGGTCTTCTCGCTTGAACTGCTGGACCAACTGGATAAAGCCCCCACTGACTTGTTGGAGGGGACCGTGGCCATCAATCGCATCTTCCACTGGATCGATCTGGCAGGGTTGCAATTGGAGCGATGCGGCAGCACGCCGCAAACACTTGAAATGGTCAATGAGATTCAGTACCGCGCAGCGGAGATGCACAATCTCTATCAACACGAGTCGATTGTGCGCTATGCGATGGCCGAGGCGGAGGTGGTATTGGCGCGATGCTTGGCGGATCAACTTCGGTACTTCGAAGCGATGGAAACGATCGATCGCGCATGTACTCGATACTCAAATCTACTCCACGAAGACTCAGCTGAATTCGTCGAGGCGCAGGTATACGAAGGGCGGTATTGCTTACAGCAATCTGCTTGTAGTGCTTTTACCCTCCAAGCCCATATCGCAAGCTTGATGGGTGACGTGAATTATGCATTGGAGAGAGCTGACTATACCGAAAAGTTCTGTGAGAGCGTACTACAGGAGTCAAGCGGGCTCAAAGATGTCGGAGTAGCCCAACTTGAAATCCGTTTCCTAAAGGCCCAAATCGATACCGGATTGACTACGCGACAACGAGTGCTTGCGCTCAAGACATT
>JADLDX010000498.1 GCA_020846515.1 Pirellulaceae bacterium | reverse complement strand
GCATAGCGACCTCTACGGTTACGGGCGATTAAATGCGCTGCGAGCGGTCGAAACGGCGACACCAACCAATAAAGATCGCATTCAAGTCGGGCGTACCTTCGCAACGGCAGTACCCGATCAAGGTGACGCCAGCGTTTCCTTAACAGTTAGCGAAAATGGAGTTTTGGCTGACGTGGAGGTCTCCGTCGAAATTGAGCATACCTACATCGGCGATTTGATTCTGTCATTGACATCCCCAGGGACCAATGGACGAACGATCACCCTTCAGTCGCGCGAAGGTGGTAGCGCGAATAACTTGAAACGAACCTATCGAGCTTCGACTCAGGCGGAAGTCGCCAAGCTGATTGGCAAGCAGTCTGGAGGACAGTGGACGCTGAAGGTACAAGACAAGGCTGCGCGAGACACGGGTACTATCCGCAGCTTCGCCTTAAATCTGACACTCGCCGCCCCCACTCCCGCGTCCCCACCACCCGCTCCCAAGACGACGCGACGTTCAACCAAGAAGAAGGCGCGCGCTTAACCCTGCTGCGCAGCAGAGGGAACTAACCCTCCCGCTGCGTAGCAGTGGGAGGGTCGCCCCGCGGCAGCGTGGGCGGGGAGGGCTGTGGACGAATCGCTCCGCGACTCGTCAAGTACTTCGCTGCTATCTCGCCTGTGCGGCGCACGCACCCTCCCCGAAAAAACAGGCTGCAGTAGCGCCTGCTTTTTCGACCCTCCCGGGCGCTGCGCTGGGAGGGTTAGTTCTGCTGCTGCGCAGCAGTGGGAACTATGCAGCGCACGCACATACCGCCTGGCTCGCGCGGAAGAATTTCCAACGAGCCGCCGATCATGTTGGCGCGGTATGCCATAATGCGCAGTCCCATGCCATCGCCAGATCCACTGTGCACAATGCTGGGTTCAAAACCAATACCATTGTCTACTACTTCTAAAACGATGCGGTCAACTTCGTCGTTTAAGATCACGCGAATCTCGGTGGCTTGACCATGGCGAACCGCATTGCTGATCGATTCTTGAGCGATTCGGTAGAGATTGGTAGCGCAAGTTTGGCTGATCGCCTCGGTGCAGCCTGCAATTTCACTAATACACGAGATGCCCGATTGGCCATGCGTCGATTGTGCCAATTTGGTAATGGCTGCTGCCAGTCCTTCGACTTCGATTTGAATCGGCATGATGCCATGAGACAAGTCGTGCACGTGCTGATGAGCTTCGCCTAATCCCTTGGCCACACGCTCAGCCAGTTGTTTGACTCGGAGGTAATCGCTCTCTTTCAGCAGCCAGGCGTCACCGCCATCAATGACTGTACGTTGGGCTCTCTTCAAGTGTTCGGTTAAGGTACCCACGATCAATGATAGGCCGGTCAATTCTTGGCCGGTACCGTCATGCAGTTCGTGCCCAATTCGTTGCTGCTCCTCTGTGACAATCTCCAGCACTTGTTTTTGTAACGCCTTGCGTTCGGAGATATCCCGAATGATTCCGGTATAGAGCTGCAAGTGATCTACTTGGCTTACCACCAACTCAATCGGGAAAGTTGTGCCATCTTTTCGTTGTGCCAATAATTCTCGACCGGCGTTGATAATGTGCGGAATACCGGTCTCTTGGAATCGATTCAGATAGCTATCATGCTGTTCGCGATGAGGCGAGGGCATGAGAATCTTCACATTTTGCCCGATCAATTCGTCAGCCGAATAGCCAAACATCCCTGTGGTGGCTGAACTGACGTCGGTAATAACTCCTTGGTGGTTGATGGTGATGATGGCATCAACCGCTGATTCGAGTATGGCACGCATGCGCTCATCTCGATTGTAGAGTTCCATTCGGTCGTTCAGCAGCCTCATCGATACAGCTACCAAATCGGCGACGGCCTGCATCGTTTGTAGTTCGTTTTCATCAAATGCAGCTCGCTGTTTGGAGCCGAAGCACAAACAGCCCAGACGCTCGCCATCAGATTCCATCACATGGCACGCATAAGCCGCGATTCCTAATTCTCGCAAACATTCCAAACTGGTACACGACCGTGGCGTCTCGTCCAGGGCGATCGAACGCTCAGTATCATCGCTAGCCAAGGTGCATACCACTTTGTCCGTGATACGACAGTCCGCCTCTGCTTGTTCAACTGCTGTTGCTCCATAACAGACTTTAAAACCTGTCAGCGGGCCACAGGTAAACTGAGCGATAAACAGGTCCAGCGCTAACTCGTCCATGATAACACGGCAGAATTTTGCAACCGCTTGTCGAGGGTCCGTTTCTTGCAGCAGCAGTTTACGGATATCCGCCAACAACCGCGACTGTACGCGAACTTGCGAGGCATAAGTACTCACGGGAACCGACTTTCAAAGCAGCATTACAGCTTGGATATACAGCCGATTCGTTATCGTAACTTATTCGTACCTCAGTGGCATCTCCCAGGACTTGCATTGACATCGCGCCGGCAGCCCCAACTAACCCACGGATACCATGTTCACAATTGGCACGCGGCGATCGACCTTCCGGACTGCTTCTTGGGCTTGTTGCTTCAGAAAGAAAGACTCGACGTGTCCGCGCAGCACGATCACTTGACCGTGGTTTTCGCAAACGATGTCGCGTAACGCGTCAAACGAACTTGACTTAAGCGTTCTTTCAATTTGAATCCTCAGCCTTACCATGGCGGTCGTATCCGCATTTGATGTTTCCACTTCGGTTAAGCTGACCATCGGAGTTTTCCCCTCAGGAATACCATGAATTGCACATGGTGATAATGGCTTGATCGACAAATACAAACTGCCCGCCACCGTATTCGTCCGCGGCAGCATCTAAGTTGGGTAGGCAGAGAACTCGTGACGGGCAGTTAAGACACAAAGCTGAATTGGGTAGTCTCGAGTGAAATCAACCCGTCGCAAGCACGCTCCTATTCTTGCGGTTTGCGGCTCCCCGTAAATCCGCAGGTCCGCCAAAGGGAGTATCGATAAAAACACTAGATTCTGGGTGGTGAAATCCACCAATTTCCAGCAATGTCGCAAAGCCTATCCAAGCGAGGGCTGCCCAATGGCTAACGAAATCTGATTGGCGATCGAACGCACCAGTTCCGGCGGTGGAGATGCGTTGCCTAGACTTAGTAAGTGCCCAGGTAGTTCTAGTCCCCACACAATAACGGGACAACCAAACATACCGAGCTGTGCCGCCAGTTCAAGCACTGCTGGCAGTGACATGTCATGGGTTCCACACCAGCGACGCCGGTCGATCTCCTGGCTGGGCCACTGCCAGCGATGAACAGCTACCTGGTCAGCTACCGTGTCAGCTCCGTGGGCAGCAACTCCTTGACTCGCATCGCATACATGGACCTCAGCGTAATTATCCAGCCAGTCGAGCAGCTTCAGCGGCGTTGAGGCCACGCGAACGTCCAGACCAGAGCACTGCCGACTTTCGATTTCTTCGGCGACCAACCAACCCAACCGGTCGTACCCGTGATGGCTGCCTATGCCGATCAGCAATCGTCGCTCGTCCACACTTGAACACCTTGTCTGAGTTCCGTTTCGTTTTTGTCCCGTCACGGTGTACCGGAGATACCTTACCGATCGATTTTCAGCTGTAGAAAATGAGTGGCGCAGCTAATACATGGGTCGTAGCTACGAATCAACTTCTCACACTTCAAGCTGATCGCCTGGTCATCGTCCGACAGGATTTCAGGCAGCAGCTGCCATAGATCGGCTTCGATCTGCGCCTGATTCTGCGAAGTAGGTGGCACGATTTTAGCGCGCTCGATTTTGCCATCGGCATCGGTTTGATAACGATGGTAGATTAGTCCTCGCGGAGCCTCGGTCGCAGCACAACCATCTCCAGCCCGCGGTGTGAACGCCTCGCGGGCACGTTTGGGTGGAGTGTACTGACGCAATAGTTCTAGTGATCGTGAACAGGCTTCGACAACTTCCACGGCTCTAGCAACGATACTGCGATAGGGGTTATAGCAAGGCGCTAGCCAGCCCGCCGCGGTGGCTGTGCTTTGGGCTACTTCCCCTAGGTGGTGAAAGTTCTGGTTCATTCTAGCCAGGGGCCCCACGAAGTAAGGCCGTTGTTCGGGCATGCGTAACGAATGCAAGGCGGTGGAATGCGGTACTTGATGCTCCGCGAACTGCGTTTCAAACTCTTCCACGCTCAATGTCATGCCATCTGAGCACTGAATCGTTCCCTTGATGATCGCATAATGATCTGGTGCAGTTAACGAGACATATTCATAAGGCATCTCAAATTCATCAAAAACAAAATCAGCCACCCAGTGAACGGTTTCGATGGCCGCCTGGACGGCCCACTCCAGTTCAGGGATCAATTTCTCCAGATCCTCGCGTCGAGGCACACCGAATAGACCACCTACGGCGACGTTGATGGGGTGGATCGCGCGCCCGCCGATAACTTCCAACATACGATTGCCGATCTTTTTGAGTCGTAGGCCGCGGTTGACTTCGGCAGGAAAACGCTGGGCCAATTCAATTCCGCTCTCGCAGCCAAAAAAGTCCGCTGCATGGAGCAAGTGAATGTGCAGCGCATGACTTTCGATCCACTCCGCGTAATACAACAGGCGGCGCAAGTTGTTGATTTGCGGATCAAGCTCTGGCAGTCCAAAGGCTTGTTCCAGAGCTTGGACAGCGGTCAATTGATACGCAATCGGGCAG
>JADLDX010000497.1 GCA_020846515.1 Pirellulaceae bacterium | reverse complement strand
GCTCTTGTAGTCGACGATCACCCAGCCATCGGCCTCTTCGAATATCAGGTCGATCACACCACGCACGATCGTAGGCAGACTGCCCGAACGGTCTAGTAAGTCAAACGGCAGTTCACTGTATAAACGTGGCGCTTGACATGCTCGATGCCAAATCGCCGAACGCGTCACGGCGTTGACCGTCTCGGCCAACTCTTGCACGCTAGTGGTCTCAATCGCGTTAGCCACGGAAATGGCCAGAGCCTGTTGATCCAAATCGATATGGGGGTTCTTAATGCGCATTTCCAATAATTCATGAATCGCAGTCCCCCAAGCGGCTCCATGATCTCCATCGGATTGCCAGTCAGGACGCTGTTGACCATGCAACGCCACTTTATTAACGCTAACCGTTTTGTAAGTCGGTAAGCTCGCTTGTTGCCAACGGACGGACGGTGGCTGGGGCGGTTGCGACTCCTCTGAGTTGTTCGGAACAAGAGCGACCGGGCTTGGCGGCAGCGCAGTCACAGTCAGTTGGGCAGATTCTGAATGGACGTCCTCGGGTATGGCTAGTTCGGGCGCGTCGCTTAAGTAGGGCACTAACTCGGACCAGTGGGACTTTTCATTGCCAACACTCACGATCAGCATGTTGGCGGCGCGGGTAGTAGCCACGTACAGTAATCGCTGCTGCTCGGCTTTAACAAACTCACTCTCCTCTGCCGCGATCGCATCCCAGGTTACGGGGCAAGCTACGGGACGCCAGTGGTAATGTTGATCTCGCTGGCTGATATTCATATAACCCACCGCGGGCTCGGACTGCCTTGCGATATGGAGTTTGACTGGGAAATCGATCTGTTTGGAGACATCAGCCAGAAAAACGATCGGCGCTTCTAAACCTTTGGCCTTGTGCAAGTTCATCACGCGCACGGCACCTAGCGGTGACGTCATGGCCTGCATGCCTTCCACTTCATCCATCTCCAGCAACTCTTCCAAGCCAGTCATCAGATCAGCCGCGCTGTCGAATTGACAGCTTCGATCGCGCAAGATCTCAAAGGCTTTGAACATGCTGCCCACCGACAAGTTGCCTTCGCTGGCTGCCGCGCTGCTGGCCAGTAGTCCTAAGTCGTATGCCATCTTCTCCAAGGCCACGGTCGGTGGCAACATTCGCAGCCAGCTTTGATAAGCCGCTAGTTTGGCGTTGGCAGTCGTCCAGCGTTGCTTCAATGGTTCGGGCAATTGCTCTGGAACCGGACGGCTGAATAAAAAGGAACCACCGGCTTGTTTGAAGGCATAGAGATCTGCATCGCTGAAGCCGAACAAGCGTTCGCGCAAGAGACTTAAATAGGGTACTGGATTGTAAGGGTCATCCGCCGTCCGCAGCACATCCAACAAGAGGTTTAGCTCTTGTAGATACTCCAGAGCGTTATTGCCTGACACATCGCAGGGTATGTTGTAACGCTGCAGAGCGGCGCGAAAGCTGCCAATGCGCGGTCGGTTACGTGTAATGATCAGGAAGTCTGCTGGAACCACTGGCCTGGGCTCATAACATCGCCTGGCCGGATCGAACCTCAAGGTGGTTTGGTGACTATCGAGTGCCCGGCGTATATAGCGTGCAATGTACTCAGCCTCTTGGTCAATATCTTGGCGACGATTGTTGCCGATCGAGAGTTTGTATACGCCACTTAGTTTAGCAGAGGACTTCGCGTCACGACCACAGACCATCGGCGTAAACGCGGGCGCGTAGTTATTGGCCTGACTGGGAAACAGGTCATTAAAAATACGATTGTTCCAAGTGATCAAGTCGCTGGTCGAACGAAAATTCTTCAGCAGTGGTAAAACGAAGCCGCGCGAGTTTTCCAGTAAGGCTTTCACGCGATTATAGGTCACGATGTCGCCCCGCCGGAAGCGATAGATCGATTGTTTGGGGTCTCCGACCAGGAACAAACCGCCTGGACGAAGAGTGCATTTTTGCCAATCGGATTGCTGCGTAGTGTCCGCGGCAAGTAAGACAACCGTTTCGGCTTGAATGGGGTCGGTATCCTGAAACTCGTCAACCAAAAGATGCGTATAACGCTGTTGGAAGTAGCATCGCAGGTGGGCGTGTGTTCTTAGGCCGCGCGCCGCGGTGATTAACAAATCGGTAAAATCCAAGCCGCCGCTCATGGCCTTTAAGCGTTCGTATACGACCACGGCACGTCGCACGAATTGCACCACAAATGCGTAGCGTCGTTGCCGCCAGTATTTCATCGCCGGTTTTGCCACTGCGTCACGAAAGTGGTTGAATCGCGTTTGTTCGGCTTTGCCGATCTTCCGGTCTGACCAGTTGCTTTGCACTGCGCCATCGCGGTGATCGAACAACTCGATCAGCTTAAAGAAACGTCCTTCATCGTCTGCAGTGCGCGAACTGGCCCTGGCGATTAACTCGTAGCGCGACATCAATTCGTCGCGACCACGATCCTTGGGGAACGTGGGTATCAACTGCCGGATGTGAGCTACATAATCCAGCGTTTGTACACGGCAGTGTGCCAGGTCGAAGTCGGGCAATTCATCGATGGGCCAGCGCTGGACATCACGGTATTCGATAAAGTTATGGAAGCAATCCTTGAGTTGTGGACTGTGCAATCCAAGATTCGCTAGCTGGCCGAGCAGTGGGTCAGCGCTGGCGGCGAGCTCGGAGAGATTCGTTTCCCAGGCTTCATCGCGCAGCACTTGTTCTTCATGCTCGTCCAACTCGCGAAAACCTGGATCGACTCCAAATTCAATCGGCCGCTCGCGCAGCATCGTAGCGCAGAAACTGTGAATCGTACCGATAAACATTGGGGTCAACGATTGCCCGGCTATTTCTAATCGCCGACGTTCGGCTTGTTCGTCAGGCGATGTGGCCGTCGCTAATTTATCGATGCGCTGTTGCCACGCAGAGCGAAAGCGATCGCGCAGCTCGGCCGCGGCTTTGCGAGTGAAAGTCACCGCTGCCATCTGTTCTGGTCGGCAGACATCGCGGGCGATCAGATTCAGCATCCGTGAAATGATACTGGTTGTCTTGCCCGTGCCAGCGGCCGCTTCGACCATCAAGTTCAGATGCAACTCATCACTGATGCGCTGTCGGGCTTGGCTGTCTTGCTCGGATGCTTGATCAGTGGCCTGATCGGCTGAGTTGATGTGGTGATGGCTACTCATAATGACTCGTGATCGGTTGGCTGAGTGGTCGGGCTGGCTCAATCTTCAACATCATGTTCATCCATATGCACGCGGGGCGTTGATCTTAATGTGGGCCGAAAACCGTGGGCTAGCGCGCTTGCGGCTAATCAGCCGCCAGCGCGCTAGCGTCCGGTTGAGCCCGACTAAAGTCCGACGCTGGCAGGATCTTGGGCTAACGTTTATCCGTGGCGTAGCGACCGCCAGGCATCAAGTGTTGGGTTACCGGGGGCTTGGGCTTTCATTTCCGAGATCACCACCAAGTCTTCCGGTGGACCACAGACGGGTGCGTAATCACAGAACCCGCAATCTTCCTTCTTGTTGGTAGCGATGAAGGTTCCACTGGTCAGCAAGTCGCACAACTGGCGGATGATCTCTTCGCCGCGGGATAGCTGGACAGTGCTCCATTCGAGCCGCAAGCCTTCGCATCTGGGGCTGGGAAAGAAATAGCCAAAGCCCTCGACCGCATCGGGGTCCCTATCCAACTGCTCAAAGCGATGGCGCAACATGCCGACATATAAGAAGGGTTGTAACTTGCGTCCTTGCGCAAATGGATCGCTTTGCGAATAGCCAAAGTTCGAACCCGATTTATAGTCCCAGATGACGTAACGCTCGGAGCCCGTGATGAGCAGTCGATCGATTCGATCGATGCGGCCGGCCAGACGCAAGGCGCGCCCGTCGGTTAAGGCCAACTCGATCGGCGTGTCGCAGTCCAGTGGGTTAGTGGCTTGGTTGATCACTGGGTTAGCGGTTTGGATGCTGCGGTCTTTCCGTGGGCTGCCCAAGGAGGCTTCCACGATCCACGGTCGAGCTTGACGTTGCTGGCAGTACTCTTGTTCCTTCATCAAGAAGATCTCGCAGGTATCCATTAGTTCATTTCGACGGCGATCAAACGCGTCTTGGCTATGGACCGGTATCTGCTGAGCCCACTTGCGCAATAGTTCATCCAATCGCGATTGAAGCGGCTGAGAATCTCGCGCGACATTAGGGACTAGATCGCGAGCGGTCAGGTCGAGCAAAAATTCTTCGAACAACTCATGGATCAAGCTGCCAAGCTGGAGTGGAGACAACCAGGCGTTGGTCTCCCGTTCCCATAGGTCAGGTGCCCGAATACCTAAGGCTCTCTGAAAGAAGTACTTGCGTGGGCAGGTACCGAGTGTCTCCAAGCGGCTGGCGGAAACGGCATTAGTTACTGGCTGGGTGGTTGATGTTATGGATGTGGGCTCTAGTGCTGGACCGGTGGGTATTAGGATGCTGGCCAGTTGTTTGGCGCCGGCCGCTGGCACCAATCCGTCGTACGGTCCAAACTCGGGCGACCGCTGCGCGGCGGTTGCCAGTCGCGCGTATCGCAAGTGTTCGTACTTGGATTCCAAGCGATCGCGTCGCACTGTCGGCGAGCGTTCCAGAAGGTAGCTGGCCATCTCTCTTTCGATGGTATCTAAATGATCAGCGTCACTACTGGAAACAGAAGTCACTGCCGCAGGCAGTTACATCTCCTTTAGTAACTCTTGGAGCACTGGGCTGGGGTAATTGGTTTGATCGTTGACCAGGTTGCGATCGGAGTATGACAGTCGAACTTGAGCTTCGGGCAGGCCACGCATTCGAGCCAAGACGCGCTGCAACGCAGAGCTGGCACGCTGGGATATAGCATCTGCGGTCGTCAGGTCGACTGATAATCGATGTCGCTCGGCATCCAACAGAATCGGATCAACCGCCGTGGTTTTAGGATAATTCTGGTCATCCAGACCTACGATAAAAACGTGTGGGCGTCCAATGATGCCTCCCTGCTCCAGCGGCGCGATATGGATGCAGCCGGGCTTAGGGGAACTGGCCAAGATTCGGCTGTTCAGCGGTAGATCTTCCAGCCAACTTCGAATGTCTAGTTGATGTTCGTTGGCCGCGGGCAGCAGTCGGAGCATACCATCGATATCATCCAGCAGTTTAGCGCGCGCGTATCGATCGAGTTTGTTCTCCGCGCGCGCATGATGCTGCAATAACTCTCTTGCGGAGCGGAGGATGGCTTGGGCATCTTGGTTAGGATTAACAGCCAATGGCACCAACGGTTGGAACATCGAGATGAGCGCCGAGAGCACGGGAATACCAAAGTCACGTTCCGGTTGATCAGGCGTCTGGCTGGGTTGAGCCACGTGCAATGATTTGTCGATCACGGCGGAATCAAGCGCTGCTTGGAGTTGCGGCAAATAGCGTTGTACTCCAAACCCAATTGGAACGGCACGCAAGCAACTAGCCAGTCTCGCATAGCCGATCGGC
>JADLDX010000496.1 GCA_020846515.1 Pirellulaceae bacterium | reverse complement strand
TCGTTATCGGAATCCTGCCAGCCAATCATCGCCAGGGTACTGGCCGGCGACACATGATTGTTGTAGGCCGTATCCAATAATGCGCCAGCCGCCATAATACTGGGCTGTTGCACGAAACCTTGGGCGGGATTGTCAACTGCGTTTAGATTCTGAGTATTGTAGTAGCCGCGAAAATCACCGACGCTTCCACCGCCGGCATACTCATCCCTAGCCCAGAACATGTGCCCAATTTCGTGGGTGAATGTGGACGCTGGGCGAGTGGACGGAGAGACCAGGAACAGTCCGCCCGCAAAGGCAAAGGCTCTTGAAAACGAACCTCCGTTGGCAAACAGACCGTCCGCGTCATTGTTTGAGTTGACCACGAACATGGTGAACGACCAGTCCGTCTGAAGCTTCACGCGCTGCGCATGATTAAAGGCGCGCATGTTCGTTTCGAAATTGCTCGTCTGGTTGAAGCCCACGCCGGCCAAAAACTCTTCGGTCCAAAGACTATAGTCATTTGATACGCGACTGATTGGCTCGTAACGCGTGGCTACGGGCGTCGTGGCGTAGGTCGTATCCAGGACGAACTCTAGCGAATGCAGGCTGCCTTGGTCGGCCAGCAGATCAACCCACCAGTTTACGCCGGTCTGAATGGTCTGCAGAGTCGACTGAATCAGAGAGGGGTTCCAGTTCTCGGTGCTGGCGTCCTGTTGGCCATTGCTTTCCAGAAACACGGGAGTCACTGCAACCCGCCCGAGCATGAATTCGCCGGTATCCTGCTCCAAAGCACCGTACGGCAAACTGGCCAGTAACTGGCGGTTCTCCAGGCATTCCATGCGCAAAGGCCGATTGGTCAACCGCCGAAGGCGGCAGGCAGTTTGTAGTCGGCTCGACATCGTTAAGAGTCCTTCGATAGTCCTCACCTGAGGGGATTGTCAACAAGTTGACATGCTACCTTCGGGTGAGTGGTTGGCTACCCCTTTGACTCTAGACGACCCAGATGGTTCCCACAACTCTACGTAGACGAATCGCTCCGCGACTCGCCCACAGCGTTTAGCGACGGAAGTAGCTGGCCAGGCGTTGCCGCATCCAGCCGGACTGGGCCGTCGCACTTACCAGTTCGTCGGCCAGTTCATTGGCTGGTGAGTTCATCGTGGACAGCACCGCGTCGTGAACATCTCGCTGGTTAGCACTGGTTACGACCGGTGCGTCCAGGTTGTCATCCGTGGCGAAATTCGCGAAGAAGGAATCCTCGACGGCCAACAATTCGCTCGGCTCATCTTCGGCGACCTTGACGGTAGCTTGAGGTGCAGCCAGTTGTTCAATGCCTTCCATCCAGCCGGCTGTGCTTACTTCGGCCGTGCCAGAACCAGCCATCTCGATGGTTGACTGGCCAGTCAGATCTTCGCCTTCGCCACTGCCTGTCGGTGGCAGAGAATTGAGGAAATTGATCACTAGCAAGGCATCACGAGGCACGACGTTTCCATCTCCATCCACGTCCACAAAAGGCGGTGCCGCGGTGTGGGGCAGGGTCAATACCTTAGGCAAGCTGCTGTTGAGGTAATTGATAACCTGCAGCGCATCGATGGGCGTGACTCGACCATCACCATTGACGTCCAAGGCATTGGACTGGTTTTGGTAGGGATTGCCCAGGATGGTGACTTGATAATCTTCCACTTCGCCGTCTGGTGCCGCACCAGTTGAATTCGCGACTGCTGTGGCATCACTGCTCAGTCGGAAGCGGGCATAGGTTGTTCCAGTCTGGCTAGTACCTGAAACAATGAACGATAGAGTTGTGGCACCGCCGTTTACGGGCAGAGCATTGGCAATTCGCTCGCTGGACGAGAAAATACCGTCTTTGTTGTAGTCAATCCAGCCTGACAGGAAGGCGTTGGTCGTGCTTGGCTTGGTCACCTGAACGGTCAAGCTGCTTTGGAACGCGGCCACCATTTGGCTGAACTGCACACCATCGTCAAACTCATCCGCGTCGATGACTTTGGCATCGGCATCCGGACGTACATCGGCACCCAGACTAAATCCGGAAACTACCGTATGTCGTGGACCGTTATTTTCCCGTTTGCTGAAGTAGCTTGGATCCGGAGCGTCACCATAATCCAGTCCTTCACCCAAGAACACCGTCAACGTCGTCGTGCCATTGGTTTGATTAGGCTTGAGGGCGTTTCCGGCTAGATCGGTAATAGCTTGAATCAGGGAGGCCTGATCGCCAGTGACGTCCTTGGCTCCTGCGACGACCACGCGGTCACCGAAGGCAGTAGCCGTGACGCCTGGCAGGTTGGCCGAGTTAATCGTGGCTGCGATCAGGTCAGCTACAGTGGTCTGCTCGACTGAACTGGCCGCCGAAATCTTGATCGCTCGAGTTGCTGGTTGACCAGGCGCACCTGCTTGTCGCAACTGCGTACCCGTCAATCCCAGCACTGTATTGACATCGCCCCCCAGTAGCACCAGGCCGTTGCCTGCGTAGCTGGGCAATAATCCTAGGCCGGCGTTACGAATCGCATTAACCAACGCTTGTCCAATGGTGGCTGCACTAGCTCCAGCGGCAAAGCGAACCGGCGTACGACCGGGGGTTACGACGCCGTTGGTATCCAATTCAAAGGTCACTGGAGATACCGTGCGGTTGATCGTAAAGGTCTCGCCGTCGGCCAGCGCAACTGGGCGACCAGCGACCAACGGAATTTGGATACCGAAATCGGAACGCGTTCCAGGTTGACCTGCAATCGTCAAACCTGTCGTACCGACGTCAAACCTGGCGATACTTGAGCCATCGATCTGCAATCGTCCGGCACCCAAGTCGACGACCGTTAACGACATGCCGGCGTTGACTATCGCAGCTTGAATCCGTTGAGCAACTTGGGCAGGCGACGACGTGGCTGTCAAGACAATCGGCAGGTTGGCCGAACTGGTCAGCGAATTGTTGTTGTCCAATTCGAAGGTCAGCCTGCGAACACCGTCATCCACAGTCAGCACACCACCATCGTTGATGTCGGCCCCAAGTCCGTCAGCACTGGGCGTGCTGAGCAAGAAACCGGTGTCCAGTTCGAAGGTCGTCGTGATATCGTTGGCATCGGTGATACTAATCAAAGATCCGTCGGCATAGTCGCGACCACGCAACGTCTTGATTGCAAACTCACGAGTGTTCACAAAGCGAATCTGATACACGCTGCTGGATGAGAAAACACCAGCCAACGGTGTCAAGCGAATCACATTGGTGCTCGCGTCATACCCAAAACGATAGTCAATGCCATCCACCAAAGGCACATTGTTTTCGTAGACCAGGACGGAAGCGGTCGAGACCGTAGAATCGTCAATATTGGAGCCGCGATTCGGGTCGCTGGGCTCCAGGCCGTCGAACAACTGAATATCAAAGAACTTCGCTGTGTAATTGGTCAGCTCGATCACCGAGGGTTCAGGATTTCCATCCAGTCCAACGACGTCGTTGTCCACAGGTTCCAACATGACAACCGATGGACCTACGAAGTCGGCACGGTCTTGGGCTCCTCGATCCTTAAAGACGTTTTCGCCCAAACCTGATGGCGAGGATACGCTTGGATCATCCACACGCAAGAGACCGTTTACGTCGTACTGGGGCGCCAAGATCGACGAAGCCCCAATACCTACCGAATTCTTGACCGAAACCAGAGATGGTCGATCTTGAAGCGAATCGATCGAGCTATCGATGATCGGCGAACCTGTAGCCGGATAGAGGTTACCACCCAGCACATCCGCGAAAATCTCCGTCGTGGACGCCACATTTAGAGGGAACTGTCCAAGATTGGCCGAGCCCGACGTGTTGGCGGTATTTCGGTGGAAGACCATACCACCGACCACCGTGCTGGAACTGGTCGCATCCACCGACAGACCAACTGCCGAATTGGCCACGATATTGTTCATAATGGTTGGCGAGGCATTGGACTGAACTTGAATGGCTGTGCCCTGAGCACCACCGCGACTGCCAACAATCGTGTTGTTTACCAGCCGAGCGTAGGGGACAGCAGCCAACACACCTGTGGTCGCCGCATCACCGACGATGGATATACCACCGCCTTCATTGGCGAAGAATTGACTATTCATGATCACGGCGCCGGGCACTAATCGCTCAGTATTAAGCGTCAGCAAATTGCGCGGGGTGCCACCTTGTGGATTGCCGTTGGCATCGCGACCACCGGCAGTGATGTTTACACCAAACTGGCTCGAATTGCTGATTTTGGTTGACTGAACAACAATCTGCCCTTGCTGGCGTTCGCGATTGGCATCGCCCGTGGCATCGGAAATAATCGTGGTACCGATGCTGTTCGGAATGTTGACACTTACTTGCCCGATCAACACGACTGTATTGTTGGTTTGGCCAGTGGCATCGCTGTTGAGCAGCACTGCATTGACGTCCAAAACCGACTGAACCTGTGCGGAATTGATCAGGTCGCGAATACGTGCGGCGATGATGCCGGCGGTTTCACTGCGACGAGTGAACGCGGTCGGCACGCCAGTGATAGGGTCGAACTCGATGGGGAAGAGCGCTGAATTGCTGAATGGCACCGGCACATTGCCAGGCTGGGTACCAATCGAATCTTCCACATTATCCAGTTCAAACGTGAGTGTTCGCGTTCCATCACTTACCGTAAAGGTAGTGCCGGCAGCGAAAGCACTGGCACCATTGAACCGAATGGAAACACCTTGGCCAAGGCGTTGCTGCGGTGATAAGGCGTCAACCAATTCCAGGGTGGTGGGGAAGCCACTCAACAAAGGCCGACCATACTCGGTGCCACCGCGAATCTCCAGTTGATAAGGTCCAACCAGAACTTCTGGGTTTGCCTGAACAGGCAATGACAACGAGAGTTGTGGATCGCGCACAAAGGTTGTGTCAGCCGCCGGCGCGTTCATGACCATTTCACCACGACCGGCCAGGCCAATGATGAAGTCGTCCAGGTACACACCATCAAACGCGTTGGCTTGAGCTCGCAGAGCGCCAGGATTGGCATTGTTGCGATTGCCGGCAAAGTCGGTCGATGCGTTGAAGGCGCTGAAAGCATCTCCGACGAAACTGGTCGTGGCTCCAAACGGGCCAGGGTCCAATTGGCCGGCTGTCGTCAGGCCTGTCAAGTCCAACGTATCACTCCGCAACTGAAACGCGGAGGTCACACCTTCTGAGTAGGTTCGTGCCAATGCCTCTTGCATGGCCTGGCCTACCTGATTGGCAGTCATGCCAACGTTGACGTAAACAGGAATACCCGCTGCGCCAGTAGCACCTTGCAACAAAATCGGCGAGTTAGCAGGCACGCTGATGTCAGCCACTCCGCCCATTTGCAATCGCGAGCCGGCTTGGATCGGAGCCAGATTTCGGAGTATATCCAAAACCAATTGATAGTTGCCTGCACTAGCACCCGCGCCGGTTCCAAATACGACAGGATTGTAACTGCCATTGCCCGAACCGCTAACTGCGAAATAGTAGGTG
>JADLDX010000495.1 GCA_020846515.1 Pirellulaceae bacterium | reverse complement strand
CGGACGAATCAAGCGGTTGGATTGCAAGATTGGTTGGCCAAAAGAAACAGCGACCGTTGCATTTCGTCGGTAATTATTGACGTCTACCGACAAAATACAACATCATGGCGGCATGGAAAACTCGCACCAGACTATTCTGGATCTCGCCACCGAACGTGGCCTTATCCGCCCACGCGATCTCAATGAGCGCGGGCTCCCGACCGTCGCACTGACGAGGCTCGTGCGCCAAGGGTTGCTGCGGCGGGTGGGACGTGGCCTGTATGCGATTCCGGATCGGCCCGTCTCGGAACACGGTGCGCTAGCCGAGTTATCCCGCAAGCACCCGCAAGCCATCATTTGCCTGCTGTCAGCGCTGCGGCTACATGAACTCACCACCCAGTCGCCGTTCGAGGTCTGGCTGGCCATTCCCAACAAGGCCCGTTCGCCAAAGATGAGCTATCCCCCGCTGCGCATCGTCCGCTTCTCGGGCTCCGCACTGACGGAAGGTATCGAGGAACGAGTCATCGATGGTGTTCTGGTGCGCGTGACCAACGTCGCTCGGACGGTGGCCGACTGCTTCAAGTTTCGTAACAAGATTGGCCTCGATGTCGCACTGGAGGCGATGCAGGAAGCCTGGCGTGCCCATCGCGTAAGCATGAACGAACTCTGGCGCTACGCCGCCCTGTGCCGGGTGGCCAATGTGATGCGTCCTTACATGGAAAGCCTGTCATGAATGAATTCATAGCGGTGACAAGGCCGCCGACAATTTGCTGGAAATCGGCGACGCACAGGAAGAAAGCTGCGCTCGTCTTAGTTTGCGACGGAGGCAGTCAATGACCATCCTCGTTTATGGCGAGAAGGCCAGCCGCACTCACGAGAATCAGATGCTCCATATCTTTTTGGATCGACTGGAGGAGCGTTGGGCAAACAGTACTGACTGGATTTTTGCCGTTGCAAACACGATGTGGAACGGCGCCGAAATCGACTTGGTCTGCATCCTACCGTCGGCAATCATCGTGGCCGATTTCAAGAGCTATGGCGGCAAGCTGACCGGCACCGAGAACGGGCCCTGGCAAGCTGATGGTGTGATAGTCAAAGGCGGACGGAAGGCCAACCCCTACCAGCAACTGCGCGATAACAAGTTCTCCGTTCTGGATTGGCTGCAATCAAAGGCGCTGTTGTCCGGACGCAATCTCGGCCACATCTCTGCTGGTGTCATATTTTCAGGCCAGATCGAAGATCAGTTGGAGCTTCCGTCCAAGGTTCGCTCCTGGTTCTACCCGACGGATTTGGTTAGCTGCGCAGCCATGTTAGATGGTCTCTCCTCGCCTGAATTGAGGATTGGTCGGGACGAAGCGCTGGAAATTGTCCGCAGGCTCGGAGTTCAGCCGATTGAATGGGCTTCCAGTCGCCCACAGGTACGCGATATTCATTCGCGTCACGATCTACCCCAGGCCCGCACACCGCTGACCGGACATCAGCGAGACGCTTTGCAGACACTGCGTAACTTTGTCGCTGCGGACGAATTCGTAAGTTTTTCAGTGCTGGGGATGACCTCGACTGGTAAGAGCCGCCTGTTGGCTGACGTAGCCGAGGAAGTCAAGAAGGCTGGTAAACAGGTCATCGTGCTGGAGCCCAACCGGCGCCTTGCCGATGGAGCCGAGGTGGAGTCGAACAGCATCTACGGTCACCTCTACACAGGTAGCGTGAACGGGGATGATGAATTGGAGAACACGGCAGAGCAAAAGAAACTGAAAGTAATTCCGTTGCGCGAATGCGATGACCAGGCTGACTGTGTCTACCTCCTGGATGATTCCCACTTACTGGGTAACTCACGCTTCTCCACCCCTGATGGCAAGCAATATGGCAGCGGCCAGTTACTGGCGGATTTCTTCGATTTCGCTGAGTTCGGAAAGGCGAGGCGTAAGGTTGTTTTCTTCGGTGATCCCTACCAGATCCAGCGTGGCAGCTCCGAGGAATCGGTGCTTTCTGGTGATTTCCAAACATCACGCGGACTGAAGCACCAGTCTCTAGAACTGACTCAGCTCATCGATACTACTGGCGGCTCCGCCAAACTGGCCAACGCAGTTAAGTTGGTATCCGCCATTGGTACGCAGAAGTTCGCTGCGCTGGAACTGTCGACTGACGACGGTTTCAGGATTGCCCAAAAGAAAGATGCAGCGAACGAGATATTGGATCACTTTCGTGCAGATCCAAGTTCAGTCTGGTATTTGACCGAGACGCACGGCCAAGCCAATGCATTGACGCAATGGGTTCGGGAGCGCTTGCACGGAAAGAATCCTTTGGACACCGTAGAGGTCGGAGACTTGCTGGAACTATATGTCAGCCCTGATGTGCGCGACGCATTCGGTACACGAGTGGCCATGCAATCCGGCGGTCGCATCACGGTCGCCAGTGTCAGCAAGCCTATCCCGTACCAGCAAGGCTTGAGCTGGGTAAAGAGCGGCCCAGTCGAATTTCATTCCATCAGGTGTGGGCTCCATAATCGAGATGAAGTTGAGCTCGAGGTGCTCGAGGAATTCCTGAGCGCGGAAAAGCCGGAGTTGGACAAGGAGACTGCAGTTGCTGAGAGTGTATGGAGAAACGCCATAAAGCGTGAGCGTGAGAAGGCGTTCGACGGGAAACAGGCTGCACTGCAAGGAATAGAGGGCCGGTCGCCGCCACCGCCCCCACCAGATTTTACCTATGCACGCTATGGCTATGCCTCGACAGTTCATCATGCTCAGGGCATGTCGCAGCCAATTTGTTATGTGAATTGTGATCATGCGGCTGGCCGGCACTCGGAAGGATTTTTCCGCTGGCTGTACTCGGCGCTCACTGTCGCTGAACGTGAGTTAGTGCTCTTGAATTTCACCGACATCCACCCATTTGACGCTGCTGTCTGGAATGCGGGTGCAGTCAAAGTAACCGCGGACATCGCCGTAGGTGCTGGCTGGGCATTCCAGCCAAATGGAATCGCGTCCGAAAGAGACCAGCAACGCAGCCTGCCTGAAGGACTGGACCAATCGAAAGACGTTCTCAAGTCAGTAGCAATTTGGCTCAGTGTCATCAACGCGGCCGATGGGTTGGGCTGGCGGGTCGCGAAGGCGGCCTGTCACCCTTACCAGGAGCAATACGATCTTTCTGGGCCGCAAAACGAACAATGCCAACTGCGGATCGCCTACAACGGAAAGAACGTCGTCACCGCCATGCACGTGAAGGATCCGGCGCAGTGGCCTTTACTTACCGACTTGGCCAGCGCGTGCGTCGCAACGAATGGGTACTCACCTGAGGCTGAAGCCTTGCTTCGCTCTGCTCGTTCGCGTTTGGATCGGATTGGCTGGAAGATCGTATCCGCCGCTGAGACACCTTACCGTTTAGCAACTACCGTTGCTCGCAACCAAGATGAGCGCGTCGGTCTTGAGATCAACTTCGACAAGCAGGGTCTGGTTTCTAGCTTGCGCCCGCTGACGTGCAGCAACTCCGAGGCTGTTGAAACAATAAGGTCGGTTTTGCAATGACATGGGCGGACGTACAAGCGCTCCGGAAATCGGGGCGCTTCCAGGAGGCGATCGACCTCGGTCTTCAAGATCTTGCCGATGATCCTGACGACTTCAAACTGAGGACGCAGATTGATTGGGCTTTCTATGGTCTCGTCAAGATGCTGGTTTCCACGGTGGGCGCAAAGCTGAAGGCTTCGCAGCCTGTCCCAGTGCAGACCATTAGCCAAATCCATAAGGAACTTCGCCGATTCGCAAAACAGCCGAAACGTCGCCCAGACAATGCGCTCTCCAACATCATTCGAGAGGTGTGCAAAATTGCACCGCATTTTCAAACCTTTCCAGGGTTCATTCGGTGGGTTGGTAACGATGGTTTAGGCGCGGAAGATTGGCAATACAGCCAGCGCGATGAGAATCGCTACCCACCGATCGCACTTGGCGTCGCACGTGCATTGGCAAAATGGGTTAAGGCCTTCCACGATGCCACGCCAGAAGACAT